>JAKANG010000145.1 GCA_021812505.1 Pseudomonadota bacterium | reverse complement strand
CGACATCATGGCGCGTCCTCCGCGCTCGCCGCAGGAACCGCTTGCGTCCGGCCATTTCATTTGGCGCGTGGGTTTCGTGTCGGTTCTGATGCTCTTCGCCACACTCGGCCTGTTCGAGCTGGAGATCGCCAAAGGAGCAAGCCTCGAAACCTCGCGAACCACGGCGGTCAACACTTTGGTTGCCTGCGAGGTGGCCTACCTCTTCAGCGCGCGGTACTTGTCCGCATCGTCTATGACTTGGCAAGGATTGTTCGGAAGCCTTCCGGTGCTGATAGCCATTGGCTTGGTTGTGATTGTCCAGCTCCTCTTCACCTACGTCCCGTGGATGCAGGAACTGTTTGGCACGACGGCGCTAGGCCACGTCACTTGGACCGAGGTTATCGCCGCCGGCGTGGCGCTCTTCATTATCGTGGAAGTCGAAAAGGCCTTCTTTCGTCGTGCTCGCCGACCTTTCGGACCGGGACGGCCGCCGCGAGCGACTGCGTGAGTCGATAATTGGTTACAATGGTCGTCGTTGCGGCAACCGATGGGTGGGGTTTCATGGGGTTGCACGGAAATCCTACGAAATCCACAATCCGCTATTACGGACCCGGGCCGAAACAGCGTTCCTCGAATACAGCCCCCATCACGCCAGCCAGCTGGGAACCGGCAAGCCTTTCCCGCGCAGAAATTCCGGATTGTAAAGCTTCGACGCATAGCGCGCGCCGGAGTCGCCCAGGATCGTGACGATGGTCTTGCCGGGGCCGAGGTCGCGGGCCAGCCGAATGGCTCCGGCGACATTGATCGCCGAGGAGCCGCCGAGCAGCAGGCCTTCCTGCCTTGCGAGGTCGAACAGGATCGGCAAGGCCTCCTCGTCGGGAATCTGGTAGGCGATGTCGATCGGCGCGTCCACGAGATTGGCGGTGATCCGGCCCTGGCCGATGCCCTCGGTGATCGAGGAGCCGGACGATTTCAGCTCCCCTGCGGTGTAATAGGAATAAAGGGCGGCGCCCATCGGATCGGCGAGACCAATTTTTATCGCCGGTTTGCGCGCTTTCAGCGCCCGGCCGACTCCCGCCAGGGTCCCGCCCGTGCCGACCGCGCAAATGAAACCGTCGAGCTTGCCTCCGAGCTGGTCGAAAATTTCCGGGCCGGTGGTTTCCTCGTGCCCCTGGCGGTTGGCGACATTGTCGAACTGATTGGCCCAGACCGCGCCGGCAGGATTCTTTTCCGCCAACTCCGCCGCCAGCCGGCCGGAATATTTCACGTAATTGTCGGGGTTGGCGTAGGGGACGGCGGGAACCTCGATCAGTTCCGCGCCCTGCAGGCGCAAAAAGCTTTTTTTCTCTTCCGACTGGGTGTTGGGAATGACGATGACAGTGCGAAAGCCCAAGGCGCTGGCGACCAGGGTCAGGCCGATGCCGGTGTTGCCCGCCGTGCCTTCGACGATCGTCCCGCCGGGCTTGAGCGCGCCGCGCGCGATGGCGTCGCGGACGATGGCCAGCGCGGCGCGGTCCTTGATCGAGCCGCCGGGGTTCATGAATTCCGCTTTGCCGTAAATGTCGCAGCCGGTGGCTTCCGAGGCGGCGCGCAATTTGATGAGCGGCGTGCCGCCGATGGCGTCGAGAACCGATGACGTGACTTTCATGACCTGCCCGAGCGAATGGTTGCCGCCACGCTAGCGGCCCCGCGCGACGGCGGCAAGCGCGTCGAGCGCGCGGCGGCGGGCGAAATCGTGATCGAGAATGGGTTCGGAATAGGTTTCGCCCAGCCTCACGCCGGCTTCCGCGAGCACGGCTTCCGGCGCGGCCCAGGGTTTGTGGATGCAAGCGGCGGGCAGGCCCGCCAATTCGGGGCAGAAACGGCGGACATAGGCGCCGTCGGGATCGAATTTCTCGCCCTGGAGCACCGGATTGAAAATGCGGAAGTAGGGCGCGGCGTCGGCGCCGCAGCCGGCGACCCATTGCCAGCTTGCGGCATTGTTGGCCTCGTCGGCGTCGGCCAGCGCGTCCCAGAAAAATTTCTCGCCTTCGCGCCAGTCGATCAGCAGGTGTTTGGCGAGAAACGACGCGACGATCATGCGGGCGCGATTGTGCATATGGCCGGTCGTCCATAATTCCCGCAGCGCCGCGTCCACGACGGGATAACCGGTTTTCCCGCGCCGCCAGGCCTCCAGCGCCGCCTCGTCCTTGCGATAGGGAAAATCGTCGAAGCGCGGATTGAAATTACGCCAGCTCAATTCGGGATGGGCATGGAGCAGATGGTACGAAAATTCGCGCCAGCCGAGTTCGGCCAAAAATTTGTCGCCGCCGCTCGAGGGCGGGGCCGCGGCAAAAATCCGGCGCGGAGAAATCTCGCCGAAATGGAGATGGGCGGAAAGTCGCGATGTCCCGTCGAGGTCGAGGCGGTCGCGATGGGCTGGATAGGACGCGACTTTGCGATCGAGAAATTCGAGGAGTCTCTTTTGCGCTCCGGCTTCGCCGGCGTCGGGATCGGGAAAGTCTTTGGCCCAGTTCGGCTTGGCCGGCGCCAGAGCCAAGGCCTCGCGGGCAAGGGGTTCCGGCGCCTCGCCCGGCCAGGGCGCGGCCACAAGAGCCGGCGGCGCGGGCAGGGGCGCTTGGGGCCCGATTTTTTCGCGCAAGGCGCGCCAGAACGGGGTGAAGACCTTGAAGCCCCCGCCGGATTTCGATTTGACCTGCCAGGGCTCGGCAAGAAGCGAGGCGCTGAAGCTGCGGACTTCGCGGCCGCTTTCGCGCAAAGCCGCCTTCAGCCGCGTGTCGAGCGCGATTTCCGCCCCGCCGTAGCGCCGGCTCCAAAAGATTTTGTCCGCGCGCGCCGCGCGCGCGACGTCGGGGAGCAATCTTTCGGCCGAACCGCGCAGAAAATGCAGTTTTCCGCCGCGCGCCGCGAGATCCGCTTCCAGCGCCGCAAGGGCGCGATCGAGCCGCCAGCGGCTGGCGCCGCCGGGCGGGCGCAGGCCGGGGCTTTCCACATCGAGAATGTAAAGGCAGAGCAGCGGCAGGCCGCTCGCCGCCGCCGCCGTCAAGGCGGGGTGGTCGGAGACGCGGAGATCGTTGCGGAACCAGACGAGGGCGGACGACGATGGCATGACGCTTGGCTTTTACGCCAAAAACACGCGAAAGTTCACTGCGAGCGTCTTCGCGCCGACGTGAAGTTCAGTCTTCCGACGACAGGGGCGTCGCGACCTGTTCCAGCGGCTTGCGCTCCGCCGCGACGGCGAAGGCCCCGGCGACGACGGCCGCCGCCAGCATCAGGACGGCGGCGAAAAGATAGCCCGCGAAAAGATTTTCGCGCGCGCCGCTTCCGATCAATCGGCCGAATAGGAAAGGCGCGGCGACCCCGCCGATCGCGGTGGCGAAGGCATAGAACAGCCCGATCGCCAGCGCGCGAATTTCAATCGGAAATGTCTCGCTGACGGTGAGATAGGCCGCGCTCGCCGCCGCCGACCCGAAGAAGAACACCGTCATCCAGCCCAATGTTTGCGTGAACGCGTTCAGACGATCGTCCAGAAACAGCAAAGCGCAGGCGATCATCAGCGCTCCGGTCAGACCGTAGGTTAGAGCCAGCATCATCCTGCGGCCCCAGACGTCAAACAACCGCCCGAGAACCACCGGCCCGAGGAAATTGCCGATGGCGAACATCAGCACATGCCAGCCGACCCGCTCCGGGCGGACATGGTAGAATTTCGCCAGCGCCAGGGCGTAGGTGAAGAAGATCGCGTTGTAGAAAAAGGCCTGCGCCGCCATCAGGGTCAGGCCGACAGCGGCGCGCCGCCGATAGCGGCGGAACATCACGTTCAGCACGTCGCGGATCGGCGTGCGGTCGCGCGCGCGCAGCCGGATGCGCGGCTCGCTCGCGTGGGGAAGCGCAAATCCGAGGTCGCGGAAGCGGCGCTCGATCCGCGCCACGACATTTTCCGCCTCGGTCTCGCGGCCGTGCAGGACAAGCCAGCGTGGGCTTTCCGGCAACCACATACGCATTAAAAAGACGACGAGCCCGATCCCGGCGCCGGCGAGGAAGGCGAGACGCCAGCCCAGATCCGGCGGGAGCAGGGCCGGGTTGAGCAGCACGATGGCGACCAGCGCGCCGAGGGCGGCGCCAAGCCAGAAGCCGCCATTGATGACGAGGTCGGTGAAGCCGCGATAGCGCGCCGGGACCAGTTCCTGAATGGTCGAATTGATCGCCGAATATTCGCCGCCGATTCCTGCGCCCGTCAGGAACCGGAAAACGAAGAAACTCGCCTTGCTCCAGGCGAGCCCGGTCAAAGCGGTGGCGACGAGATAGACCGCGATGGTGATGAAAAACAGCTTTTTTCGCCCAAGACCATCGGTCAGCCAGCCGAACAGAATGGCGCCGAGCACCGCCCCGGCGAGATAGGCGCTGCCCGCCAACCCGACGTCGGAATCATTCATGGCGAGCGCCGGACTTGTTCTCAGGGCGCCGGCGACCGATCCGGCCAGAGTCACTTCCAGTCCGTCGAGAATCCAGGTGACGCCAAGGGCCGCCGCCACCAGACGGTGAAAACCGCTCCAGGGCAGACGCTCCAGTCGCGCCGGAATGTCGGTTTCGACGATGTGTCGGGTTTCTGGCGGGGCGGCGGATCGCAAGGCCTCCTCCGGCGCGGCAAAAATGAGTTCGGTTGCACGCGGGAATTCGCAGCGGGCGCAAATCTGCGCCGTTCCGGCTGAAACGCGCGATGACTTAGCTTGGTTCGACGCGAAAAATCCGCGCAATTCCCTCCGCGTCGAGTAGGGCAAACTCGCCCGGCGCGAGATCGCCGGGCAAAGCTAGGGCGCCGATCGAGATTCGGTGGAGCGCCGTCACATGGTTGCCGACGGCGGCGAACATGCGGCGGACCTGATGGTAGCGGCCTTCCCGAAGGGTCAGCAGGGCCGTGCGTTCGTCCCAAACGTCCATCCGCGCCGGCAGCAGCGGCTTGTCCTCGCCCTCCAGCATAAGGACGCCGGAGGCGAAGATTTTTGCCTCATCCCCGCGCAGCGGCCGGTCGAGCGTGGCGCGATAGGTTTTGGGCGTGGATGAGCGCGGCGAAATGATCCTGTGCAGCAAAGCGCCGTTGTCGGTCAGCAGCAGCAGGCCGGATGTGTCCTTGTCGAGGCGCCCCACGGTCGAAATCGCCGGATCGCGCCGGCGCCAGCGTTCGGGCAGCAACGAAAAGACCAGCGGGCCCGATTCCTTGCGGGAGCAGGTGACGCCGACCGGTTTGTTCATCATCAGCACGACGCCGGGAAGGGGGTCGAGTTCTTCCCCATCCACGCTGAGGCGTGCGGCGAGCGACGGGTCGAGGGCGATCTTTTGCTCGGCGTCGCGCAAAATCTCGCCGTCGAGCCGGATGCGCCCGGCGCGAGCGAGCAGGAGAATTTCGCGCCGCGAGCCATAGCCGAGATTGGCGAGCAGGCGGTCGAGCCGGATGGTTTTGCCGCTCATTTCACCGCC
>JAKANG010000144.1 GCA_021812505.1 Pseudomonadota bacterium | reverse complement strand
CGGGCGAAGCGCGACCCGCGCCGCGCGCCGATATCGATCTACGAGGTCCATCTCGGCTCATGGCGCCGGGGCGACGGCAATCGCTTCCTGACCTATGACGAGTTGGCCGACAGCCTGATCCCCTATGCGCTGAGCCAGGGCTTCACCCATCTCGAACTGCTGCCGATCTCGGAGCACCCGCTCGACGCCTCGTGGGGCTACCAGCCGATCGGCCTGTTCGCGCCGACCTCGCGCTTCGGCGACCCCGAAGGCTTCAAGCGCTTCGTCGATCGCGCGCACGCGGAGGGCGTCGGCGTGATCCTCGACTGGGTGCCCGCCCATTTCCCGACCGACGAACACGGGCTCGCCTGGTTCGACGGCGAGCCGCTCTATGAGCACGCCGACCCGCAGCGCGGCTTCCATCCCGACTGGAACACCGCGATCTATGATTTCGGCCGCCGCGAGGTCGCCAATTTCCTCGCCGTCAACGCCCTCTACTGGTTCGAGATCTTCCACATCGACGGCCTGCGCGTCGATGCGGTCGCCTCCATGCTCTATCTCGATTATTCGCGCCGCGAGGGCGAGTGGACGCCCAACCAATATGGCGGCAAGGAAAATCTCGAAGCCATCGCCTTCCTGCAAAGGGTCAACAGCCTCGTCTACGAACGCTATCCCGGCGCGCTGATGATCGCCGAGGAATCGACCTCCTGGCCCGGCGTGTCCCAGCCCGTCCATGCGGGCGGCCTCGGCTTCGGCTTCAAGTGGAACATGGGCTGGATGAACGACACCCTGCGCTATGTGTCGCAGGATCCGGTCCATCGGCGCTGGAGCCACGACCAGCTGACGTTCGGCCTGCTCTACGCCTTCGCCGAGAATTTCATCCTGCCGATCTCCCATGACGAGGTTGTGCACGGCAAGGGCTCGCTGGTCGGCAAGATGCCGGGCGACGAATGGCGGAGATTCGCCAACGCCCGCGCCTATTACGCTTTCATGTGGGCGCATCCGGGCAAGAAGCTCCTCTTCATGGGGCAGGATTTCGGCCAGACCTCGGAATGGAGCGAGACCCGTTCGCTCGACTGGCATCTGCTGCAATTCTGGCCGCACGCCGGCCTGAGCCGATTGGTGCGCGACCTCAACGAAGTCTATCGCGCTTATCCCGCCCTGCACGCCCGCGACTGCGAGGCGGAAGGCTTCGAATGGCTCGTCGTGGACGATCACGACAATTCGGTCTTCGCCTGGCTGCGGCGCGGCGGCGCGGGCGATCCGCCCATCGCGGTCGTGGTCAATTTCACGCCCGTGCCGCGTCACGGTTACCGCATCCCGCTGCCGGCGCCCGGCCGCTGGAAGGAAATCCTCAACACCGATTCCAACTATTACGGCGGCGGCGGCCTTGGCAATTTCGGCGAGGTCCGGGCGCAAGCCGGACCCTGCGGCGGACTTCCCGCTTCGGCCTTGGTGACGGCGCCGCCGCTCGGCGCGATCTACCTGCTCCTAGAACCGGAGGCGGGCCCGACGAATTGATCCAGATTGACGCGCGGGCAGGCGAAGACTGACCCAGAACCATCGCCCGTGAAGAGGCGCCGGAGGAAATTGCCCGATGACGAATTCTTTTACCGTTCCGCTCTCCAAATCGCCGTCCGCGCAGGGGCCGCTCGCCCGCCACGCCGTCGCCTATGTTCTGGCGGGAGGGCGCGGCTCGCGCCTCATGGAGCTGACCGACCGGCGCGCCAAGCCCGCCGTCTATTTCGGCGGCAAGGCGCGGATCATCGACTTCGCCCTGTCCAACGCCCTCAATTCCGGCATCCGTCGGATCGCGGTCGCCACCCAGTACAAGGCCCACAGCCTGATCCGCCATCTCCAGCGCGCCTGGACCTTCCTGCGCCCCGAGCGCAACGAGAGCTTCGACCTGCTCCCCGCCTCGCAGCGCATCTCCGAAAACATGTGGTATGTCGGCACCGCCGACGCGGTCTATCAGAACGGCGACATCATCCTCGACTACGATCCGCGCTTCATAGTCATCCTCGCCGGCGATCACATCTACAAGATGGATTACGAGCAGATGCTCCAGCAGCACGTCGACCAGAAGGCCGACGTGACGGTCGGCTGCCTCGAAGTCTCGCTCGACGAGGCGAAGGGCTTCGGCGTCATGGCCATCGACGAGACCAACCGCATCACCTCCTTCCTCGAAAAGCCGAAGGATCCGCCGCCGATGCCCGGCAAGCCGGACCGCTGCCTCGCCAGCATGGGCATCTATGTCTTCGAGACCAAGTTCCTGTTCGACCTTCTGCGCGAGGACGCGGCCAACCCGCATTCGACCCACGATTTCGGCAAGGACCTGATCCCCCATATCGTCAAGCACGGCAAGGCGGTCGCCCACCATTTCTCCTCTTCCTGCGTGCGCTCCACGCAGGAGGTCGCGCCCTACTGGCGCGACGTCGGCACATTGGACGCCTATTGGGCCGCCAATGTCGACCTGACCCAGACCGAGCCGGAGCTCGACCTGTTCGACACCAACTGGCCGATCTGGACCTATGCCGAACTGACGGCGCCGGCGAAATTCGTCCATGACATCGAAGGGCGGCGCGGCCAGGCCTTTTCCTCGCTCGTTTCAGGCGGCTGCATCGTCTCCGGCGGCGCCGTGCGCAATTCCCTGCTGTTCAATCGGGTGCGCGTCAATTCCTTCGCCAAAGTGGAGGGCGCCGTGGTCCTGCCCGACGTGGACATCGGCCGCTCGACGCGGCTCACCAAGGTCGTGATCGACCGCGGCGTGCGCATTCCGCAGGGTCTGGTGGTCGGCGAGGATCCCGAACTCGACGCCGCCCGGTTCCGCCGCTCGCCGGGCGGCGTCTGCCTTATCACCCAGCCGATGATCGACAGGCTCCCGACATGACATCCATTTCCGCCCTTTCGGTCGCGCCCGAGATCTATCCTCTGGTCAAGACAGGCGGCCTCGCCGACGTCGCCGGCGCCTTGCCTCGCGCGCTCGCGGCCGAACACGTCGCGATGCGCACCCTCTGCCCCGGCTATCATCCGGTGCTCGCGGCGCTCAAGAAGACCGAGGCGATCGCCCGATTCGACGACCTGTTCGGCGGACCAGCGCGCTTGCTTTCAGGGCGCGCCGGCGGGCTCGACCTCTTCGTCCTCGACGCGCCGCATCTCTATGAGCGCGACGGCGGACCCTATGTCGGTCCCGACGGCCGCGACTATGGCGACAACGCCTTCCGCTTCGCCGCGCTCGCCAAGGTCGGCGCCGCGCTCGGACAGGGGCTGGTCGAAGGCTATTCGCCAGAGGTCGTCCACGCCCATGACTGGCAGGCGGGCCTGACCGCCGCTTATCTGCACTATAGCGGCAAGCCGCGCCCCGGCGTGGTGACGACCGTCCACAATCTCGCCTTCCAGGGCCAGTTCCCGGCGGAGGTTTTCGGCAAGCTCGGCCTGCCCCCGCAGGCCTTTTCCATCGAAGGCGTCGAATATTATGGCGGCGTGGGCTTCCTCAAGGCCGGCCTCCAGCTCTCCGACCGCATCACCACCGTCTCGCCGACCTATGCCGAGGAGATCCAGCAGAGCCACGCCGGAATGGGACTCGACGGCCTGTTGCGCGCGCGCGCCGGAGAACTCTTCGGCATTCTCAACGGCATCGACGTCGAAGTCTGGAATCCGGAAACCGATCCGATGATCGCCGCGCCCTTCTCGCGCAAGAAGCTCGGCCAGCGCGCCGAGAACAAGAAGGCCTTGCAGGCGCGCATGGGCCTGACGCATGCCCCGGACCGCCTGCTGGTCGGCGTCGTCAGCCGGCTCTCATGGCAGAAGGGCCTCGACCTGCTCCTCGCCTGCCTGCCCCTTCTTGACGAAATCAACGCCCAGCTCGTCCTGCTCGGCACGGGCGATCCCGCCTTCGAGGCCGCCTTCCAGGACGCCGCGCAGCATCATCAAGGCCGGATCGCCGCGCATTTCGGCTATGAGGAATCGTTGGCCCACCTCATCCAGGCGGGCGCCGACGTCATTCTCGTGCCCTCCCGCTTCGAGCCCTGCGGCCTCACCCAGCTTTGCGCCATGCGGTATGGCGCCGTGCCGGTCGTGGCGCGGGTCGGCGGCCTCGCCGACACGATCGTCGACGCCAATGAAATGGCGCTCGAGGCGAATTGCGCCACCGGCGTGCAATTCACGCCCGTTTCGGCCGAAGCGCTCGCGGGCGCCCTGCGCCGCTGCGCGAAGCTCCATGCGCGGCCTGCGACCTGGAGAAAAATCCAGGCCAACGGCATGAAGACCGATGTGAGCTGGACCCATCCCGCCCGCCATTACGCCGGACTCTACCGCGAGATCGCGCTCGCCGGGGACACGCCGGCTTGATCCCACAGGCGCTATTCCCCGGCTCGCCCGAGCCGCTCGGCCTGACGCTGGTCGCAGGCGGCGCCAATATCGCCGTCCATTCCGAATATGCCGAGCGGATCGAGCTTTGCCTCTTCAACGCCGACGGCCAGCGGGAAATCGCCCGCCTCCCTTTGCCGGGACGCACGGGGCCGGTCTTTCATGGCTTCGTTCCGGGCCTCGCCGCCGGCGCACTCTACGGCCTGCGCGCCCAAGGCCCATGGCGCCCGTCCGAAGGCCTGCGCTTCAACCCGCGCAAACTGCTACTCGACCCTTTCGCGCTCGAAATCGATGGCCCCGCGCGGCTGTGCGACGCCTTGCTCGATTTCGACTCCGACAGCGGCTCCGTCGCGCCCAAGGCCATCGCGACCGCGCCGCGCCGCGCCCAGCCGAAGCGGCGAAACATTCCCTGGTCGGAGACGATCCTTTACGAACTGCATGTGCGCGGCTTCACCCGCGCTCTAGCCAGCCTGCCGGAGCCTGTGCGCGGAACCTTCGCGGGCCTCGCCCATCCGGCCGCGATCGCCCATCTGCAACTGCTCGGCGTGACGACGCTGGAGCTGATGCCCTGCGCCGCCTGGATCGACGAGCGCCACCTGCGGGACGCCGGTCTGACCAATTACTGGGGCTATAATCCGGTCGCTTTCTGTGCGCCCGAGCCGCGCCTCGCGCCGGGGGGCTGGCGCGAAGTGCGCGAGGCCGTCGCCACGCTGCAGGAGGCCGGCTTCGAAGTCCTGATCGACGTCGTGCTCAACCACAGCGGCGAGAGCGACGCGGGCGGCCCAACCTTGTCGCTGCGCGGCCTCGACAATCCGAATTATTACCGCCTCCGCCCCGACGATCCCGCCCGCTACATCGACGACGCCGGCTGCGGCAATGTCCTGCGCCTCGACCATCCCGCGACCCTACGCCTCGCCATGGAGAGCCTGCGCGCCTGGGCGCTTTACGGCGGGGTGGACGGCTTCCGCTTCGATCTCGCCACGACGCTCGCCCGCCGCGCTGAAGGCTTTGATCCCCATGCGCCGCTGCTCGCGGCGATCGCGCAGGATCCGCTGCTGCGCGACCTGAAACTGATCGCCGAGCCCTGGGACATCGGCCCCGGCGGCTATCAGATCGGCCGTT
>JAKANG010000143.1 GCA_021812505.1 Pseudomonadota bacterium | reverse complement strand
ATCGACTCGCTTCTGAACTACGAGACGGTCAAATATTTTTCCGCCGAAGAGCGTGAAAGCGCGCGCTATGACCGCTCCATGGCGCGCTACGAGCGCAACAGCGTGAAAAGCTATGTCTCGCTGGCCGTACTGAATTTTGGCCAAGCCTTCATCTTCACCGTCGGAATGGTCGCGCTGATGACGCTCAGCGTCGGCGGAATCATGGCGGGTCACGACAGCATCGGCGATTTCGTCATGCTCAACGCCATGATGATCCAGCTCTATCAGCCGCTCAATTACATGGGAACGCTCTATCGCGAGACCAAACAGGCGATCGTGGACATCGACATGATGTTCGAGATCCTGAAACAGCCCAACGAGATCGCCGAAGCGCCCAATGCGCCGCCGCTCGAAGTGACGGAGGGCGGCTTGCGTTTCGAGGACGTCCAGTTCGCCTATGATCCGGCGCGGCCGATCCTTCGCGGGATCAGTTTCGAGGTGCCGGCCGGACGGACGCTTGCGCTGGTCGGCGCCTCTGGAGCGGGGAAATCGACGATCTCGCGGCTGATCTTTCGCTTTTTCGACCCCCAGCGGGGTCGCATCCTGATCGACGGCCAGGACATCACGAAAGTGTCGCTCGCCTCGCTGCGCGGCGCGCTTGGCATGGTGCCGCAGGAAAATGTCCTGTTCAACGACACGATCCGCTACAATATTCTTTATGGGCGTCCCGAGGCCAGCGAAGCCGACATGCGCGACGCCGCCCGCCTCGCCCAGATCGACCGTTTCATCGAAAGCGCGCCGGGAGGCTATGAGGCGCAGGTCGGCGAGCGGGGCTTAAAGCTTTCGGGCGGCGAGAAGCAACGCGTCGCCATCGCCCGCACTTTGCTCAAGGCGCCGCCGATCCTGGTGCTCGACGAGGCGACCAGCGCCCTTGACACCGTGACCGAGCGCGAAATTCAGGCCGCCCTGGACGAAGCCGCGCGCGGGCGCACGACGATCGTCATCGCGCATCGCCTGTCGACCATCGTCCACGCCGACGAAATCCTGGTGCTGGACAAGGGCAAGGTGGTCGAACGCGGGACGCACGAAAGCCTGCTTGCGCTCGACGGCGCCTATGCTGACTTGTGGCGCCGGCAACTGCGCGAACGGGAATCGTCGGCTTCCCCGAAAACCGACACTTTCGCCGCGCCCGAAACCGAGACCGAGGCGATGCGCCACGAACGCGACGAGGTGCTGCTGCGGGCGACGGAAGCTTGAAACTTTAGTGCGCGCGGGCGATGCAGAAATCGACCGCGTCGAGCAGCGCCTTTTTCCATGGCGAGTCGCTGAAAATCCCAAGAGCGTCGCGGGCCATGGCGCCGTAATGGCGGGCGCGTTCGACCGTGTCCTCGAGGGCGCGATGCTTTTTCATCAGGGCGAGCGCGTGTTCGAGATCGCCCTCGGCGATCTGTCCCTGTTCCAGCGCCCGTTTCCAGAAGGCGCGCTCGGATTCCGAGCCACGCCGGAACGACAGCACCACCGGAAGCGTGATCTTGCCCTCGCGGAAATCGTCGCCGACATTCTTGCCGAGCTTGGCCGCCTGGCCGCCGTAATCGAGCGCGTCGTCGATGAGCTGGAAGGCGACGCCGAGATTCATGCCATAAGCGCGGCAGGCCTCGATCTCGGCCTTGGGGCGCTCAGCCACCGTCGGGCCGATTTCCGCGGCGGCGGCGAAAAGTTCCGCCGTCTTGGCGCGGATCACCGCGAGATAGGCGTCTTCCGTGGTTTGTGTGTCCTTGGCGGCGGAAAGCTGCATCACCTCGCCTTCAGCGATCACCGTGGCGGCGACCGATAGCACGTCGAGACAGGCGAGCGAACCGACCTCCACCATCATGCGGAAGGCCTGACCGAGCAGGAAATCGCCGACGAGCACGCTGGCCTCGTTGCCCCACAGCATCCGGGCCGCCAGCTTGCCGCGCCGCATGTCGCTCTCGTCCACCACATCGTCGTGCAGCAAGGTCGCCGTATGCATGAATTCGACCGCCGCGGCGAGCTTGACGTGCCCCTCGCCCTTGTAGCCAGACAGTCCGGCGGCGGCGAGCACCAGCATCGGCCTCAGGCGCTTACCGCCCGAGGAAATCAGATGATTGGCGACTTCCGGGATCATCGCCACGTCGGAGCCGGTGCGCGCGAGAATGGTCTGGTTGACCCGGTTCATGTCCTGGGCGACGAGGGCGACGAGCCGCTCAAGACCGGAATCGCCGGATTTTTCGTCGAAAGCTATGACCAGACCCAAAGCGTGTTCCTCTCGAATTGTGGACGCGACCATAGTGCCATGAAGTGGAAAGGGAAAGCCGCTTTTTCGTCGCGGCCGGGCCAAAGCGCATCGTCCGCCGCTGTTGCGGGACTTTTCGCGCGAGTCTATGCTTTTTAAAGCGTTTTCGGCCCAATCATGATCGAATTGATCCGCACCAACGACATCGTCCTGATCTCCGCCGTCGAGGCGGTCCTGCGCGAGGCTGGCGTCCATTTTTTCGTCGCTGATCAGCATATGAGTGTGCTGGAGGGCTCTGCCGGCTTTCTGCAGCGTCGCGTCTGCGTTCCCGCGGACGAGGCGGAAAGAGCGCGACGGCTGTTGCGGGAGGCCGGCTTCGGCGGCGAATTGCGCGATGCCTGACGTGGACGGACTGTTCGATGGAAGCGTAAGCCTGCGCCAGCCGGCGCGCGGACATCGCGTTGGCGCAGACGCGGTCCTGCTCGCCGCCGCCGCGCCCAAAATCGCAGGCGGACTGATCGTGGACGTGGGTGCGGGCGTCGGGGCTGTCGGCCTTGCCTTGGCTTTATGGAACCCGCAGGCGAGCGTCGCGCTTCTTGAAAAGAACCCCGCCGCCGCGGCGCTAGCCCGCGAGAATATTCCGCTCAATGGGCTTGCGGACCGCGTTCGCGTGGTTGAGGCTGACCTGTTCGACCCGGGGGCGCGCAGGGCGGCGAATTTAAGCGAGGCCGCCGATCTCGTCGTCACCAATCCGCCTTACCTGACGCCCGGCGCGGCGCGGGTCTCCCCTGACCCCGACCGGGCCATGGCCCATGTGCTGGATGAGGGCGGCGTGGAGAAATGGCTGCACGCCGCGCTCAGCCTGTTGCGCCCAAGCGGAGTCCTGGTCGCCATTCACCGCGCCGACGCCCTGGCCGAACTGCTCGCCGCGACCCGCAGCCGGCTCGGCGAACTTCGCCTGGTTCCGATTTTCCCGCGTGAGGGCGAGAAGGCGATGCGGGTGATCCTGCGCGGCCGCAAGGGCTCCAAGGGCCCGCTCGCCTTGCTGCCGGGCTTCGTTCTGCATGAAGCGGACGGACGTTTCACGCCGTTGGCGGACGATATTCACCGTCACGGCCGCCGGATCTTCGAGGATTAGAACAAACCCGGCCTGGAGGCCGGCTTCGTCAGCCTCATTGATAGCAATAACGCACCCGGCGCCAGCGCCAGCCGTGGCGCGTGTGGACGTGAACGCGCCGAATATAGCACTGAGTATAGACCGGCATGGCGTAGTAATAGTCGTCACCCCACCAACCGGGGTCATAGCCCCAGCCCCAGCCATAATAGGGATAGCCCCAGCCGCCCCATCCATAGCCGCCATAGCCCCAGCCGCCGTTGTACCAGCGGCCATGACGCCAGTAGCCGTTATGCCAGTGGCCGTAGCGCCCGCCCATCGCGCCGCCGGGCATGGCGTGCATTGCATTAAGGCCGCCACCGCCGAAACCGCGGCCGAAACCGCCGCCGCCGAAGCCGCGACCCATGCCGCCGAAATGACCGCCGCCGAAATGACCGCCGCCGCCATGGCCGAACGCAAAAGCCGGCTCCGCGAGCAGGAGCGCGCCCGCCGTCATCGTCGCCACAGACAGCGCCTTGATCACACTATCGGATATCGCCATGGCGAAACCTCCTCACACCCTTTCCCTGAATTTTATGCTGACGCTTCTGAACCTTTGCTGAACGCAATGGCCACGCTTTCGTTCCAAAATGCTGCCTGGGTCAGTTGTGGAGCGAAAATCAGCGGCTTCCCCGGAAGAACGAGGAAGCGGCGCGAGTCCGGAGTGGGGAAGGTCTTGACCTGCCGACGATCCGGCGTTTCAGGCGAGGATCTCAGCAATATTCGTACATGCGCCACCGCCAGCCGTGGACGGTGCGCACAGGCGCCCGGCGCAGGACGCAGGTGGCGCCTCGTCGTAATAGCCATAGTCGTCGTAATAGGCCCAGCAACACCAGCCGACGCCGTAGGGATAGCCCCAACCGCCCCAACCATAGCCGCCGAAATGACCGCCGGCGCCATGTCCGCCAAAAGCGTGCGCGCTTGGCCCATAGGCCAGAGCGCCCAGCGGGACGCGCGCCGCGACCATCGCGGCTTTAGGAATATGAGCAAAAAGGGTCATGACGAATATTTCCCGGAAAGGACGCGCCGCCCTTGCCGCCTTCGTCTCATGCTGGAGCAACACGAAGGATAAGCTACTGTTCCAACATGAAAAAATTTTTAGGGAAGACACCGCGACGCTCCCGTGTTGACCGCCCCTGCCGCGCCCTTTAGGTTGCGCCGCCTGCCCGGACCGCCCAAATTGAAGTTTGATCGCGCGATGACCGATTCCGCTGCCGCAAATCCCGCTCTCGACCCGCGAAAAAGCTTTCAGGGTCTGATCCTGACTCTTCAGACTTTCTGGGCGCGACAGGGCGCGGTCATCCTGCAGCCCTATGACATGGAAGTCGGCGCAGGCACCTTCCACCCTGCGACGACCTTGCGGTCGCTGGGCAAGAAGCCATGGCGGGCCGCCTATGTGCAGCCCTCGCGCCGTCCCAAGGACGGTCGCTACGGCGAGAATCCCAATCGACTCCAGCATTATTACCAGTTTCAGGTCATCCTCAAGCCGAGCCCCGACGATCTCCAGGAGCTTTATTTGCATTCGCTCGCCGCCATCGGCGTCGATTCCGCGCTCCACGACATCCGCTTCGTCGAGGACGATTGGGAAAGCCCGACGCTCGGCGCCTGGGGCCTGGGCTGGGAATGCTGGTGCGACGGCATGGAAGTGTCGCAATTCACTTATTTCCAGCAGGTGGCGGGCGTCGAATGCGCCCCCGTCTCCGGCGAACTCACTTATGGCCTTGAGCGCCTCGCCATGTATGTGCAGGGCGTCGAGAACGTCTATGACCTGAATTTCAACGGCCTCGACGGCGACGCGCGCATCACTTACGGCGACGTGTTCCTCCAGGCCGAGCAGGAATATTCGCGCCACAATTTCGAGGCGGCGAATGTCGAAAAGCTTTTCGGCGATTTTAACCGCGCGGAGGCCGAATGCAAGGCGCTGCTGGCCTTCGGCGACCAGGGCGACGCCAAGCATCATCTGATGGTTCTGCCGGCCTATGACCAATGCGTCAAGGCGAGCCACGCCTTCAACCTGCTCGACGCGCGCGGCGTGATCTCGGTGACCGAGCGCCAGAGCTATATCCTGCGGGTGCGCGAACTCGCCAAAGCCT
>JAKANG010000142.1 GCA_021812505.1 Pseudomonadota bacterium | reverse complement strand
GGTGACCAGGGTGTTGTAGCCGAAGGACGCGCCGCGCTCGGTCACCAGAACGTTCGGATTGCCCGCGTCATAAATTTTTGCGGCGACATTCTTCATGTCCCAGGGCGCCAGAAACTGGCCCTTTTTCACATTGACCGGTTTTCCCGTAGCCGCCGCCGCCAGCAGAAGATCGGTCTGGCGGCAGAGAAAAGCGGGAATCTGCAACAGGTCCACGACTTCCGCGACCGCGGCGCATTGCTCTTTCTCATGCACGTCGGTGACCACCGGCAGGCCGAAGCTCTGCTTGATCTCCTCGAAAATTCTCAGCGCCGCGTCGAGTCCGACGCCGCGCCGGCCTGTCGCCGAGGTGCGATTGGCCTTGTCGAAGGAGGATTTGAAGACGTAATCAAGCCTGAGCTTTTGCGTCAGCGCCGCCATTTGCTCGGCCATGAACAGAGCATGGTCGCGGCTTTCCAGCGCGCAGGGGCCGGCGATCAGGGCAAAAGGCAGATCCTTGCCGAATTTTGCCGCGCGCGGACCTTCGCCGACCACCACAACCGAATTCTTGCGCGCTTCCGACATTTTTTCTCCCATCACGCCCGCTCAAAGGCGACCGCCATGCCCTCGGCCTCGCCCGCCGCCAGGCGTCCGACCTGGAAGATCGTCATCAGGCCGTTCGCGGCCAGAACCGCCTCGGTTTCAGTCAGATTTTTCACGCCGAACACCAGCCCGGCGATATGAAATTTTTCGGCGCGCGGATTGATCCCGAAACGGAAGGCGAAAGCCCGCGGGCTCAGAATTTCCAGGCTCGCGCCGCCCAGCGGGATGTCCAGCCCCGCCGATGTCGCCAGCATTTCCCGCTGGCCGGTGAGCGCCGAAAGAAATTCGGCGTGATCGGCGGGCTCATCCGCGACGACGACGACTTCGCGCAAGGCCACGACGCCATTGGCGTGATCCGGAGCCGCCGCCGGCGCCGCCTCGACCAGCTGAAAACAGCCCGCCGCCGCGCTCGCCGGCATTGCAGGCGTCTCGCCCGAACCGGCGCTCAGCCCCACCGAAGCCCGTCGCGCCGGATCGTCGCTCGCCGCAAAAGCCAGAACAACGCCATCGGCGAGCGTAACGCCCGCGCCATCCGCATCGAGCGCAAAGCCCAGCCGCGTCCAGGCCCCGACTAGGTCGGCCCGGCTGGCGGCGGTCAAAGATATGCGGACGAGCTTGCGCGACATGGAATGTTGGGAAATTCTCGGATGAGACGCGCAACCTTATCGACCAATCGGCCTGCGCAGGCAAGACAGCGACGACACCCCCCTTGAATTTTCATGCCAAGGTTTCGGCCCGCGCCTTGGCGCCCCCAACGGGAAGCGACGGGACACGCTCCATCGAATACGGCCGAACCGCGTCGGCGCCGAAGCCGGCCGGGCTTGATTTCGATATGATATCGGGCGCCTGCCAGATCGGGGCGCGACATCATTGGAGCAACGGATGACGTCCGCATTCATAGCCGCCGTCAATTATGTCCTGCCTGTTCCTGCCCCGCTTGGCGGGGTCGGCGGCGTCGAATCGGATGGATGCGGGACTGCCTTTTGGGCAGGCCGTGAAGAGCCAACGCGTGGACTTTTCCTGGTCGACGGTGAGCCCGGAACGAAAGAATTCGCCGGGCTGCACCGTCGCTTCGACGATGTGCTCGTCGGGAATGGTCATGAAGCGGATCGTGATCGCCTGGCTGCAGGTGTTTTTCGCGCCGAACATGCCGCCGGGCGACGTCCATTCCAAGCATTGCTCCATGTTCGGTAGCATGTTCACCCGCGCCGGACAAACCGTATAGTAAAGCGCGCGGCCGATCAGTTCGAACGCAATTTTCCCCTTCTGCTGTTCAGGATGCGCGTCGATGAACGCGAGCAGCGCGTTGCGCGCCTCTGCAGCCGTGAAATTCGGCGAAAGACACGGGCGGAACCGGTAGGCCTCTTTCGACGCGAACATGAACGGAAACTCGGCGCCCACCGCGTCCGCCAGTCCCACGCTGTCCGGTCCCGCCTCCGGTCCCTGCGGGTTCATCACGGGCGAAATGACCTGGAACTCGGCCTGGGCGTTGTAGGCCTGGCAATACAAGGCGCTATGTTCCGGACCCGGCGCGCAGGTCCCAAGTTTCTCCCTCATTTCGCGCACGGCGTTCGCACGCGCGGCGCGGAGACGTTTTTCTTCGGCTTTTTCCTCATCCGGATTGAGACCACGCGGATTTTTCAGGGCCGCCATCGAATCCATGACTTCTGCCGCCTTCGTCCGCGCGTCCCCGGCGCCGGCACAGAACGCCTGCGCATCAGGCGCCGCCATCCCGCAGGCAGTTTTCTCCTGCCAGAAGAACACCGCGCCACGGAGATACCCCATGCAGTAGGCCAACTTCTCCGTCTCCGCGGATCGGCAGATATCAAGAAAGTCTGTCGCCGACATGAATGCATTTGCGGCGCGTATCTGCTGCAGAGTCCGCGGTTCCATCCCGACCGCCGCCTCGGAGCCGGTCAGAAGCGACGCTCCGACCGCCAGCGCGATCCCAAAAAACAGGAAAAAGCCATTCCGCATGGTTGACGCCCCGTTGTCGTGCCCGCCAGATTGTAAGGCATAATCGAGACACAGACAGCGCCGGGGAGACGAGGAGCGTCCGCAAGGCCCTGAGCGGTCTCACACCAGCCGGCTCTGCGCCTTCGCCGCGGCAATAAAACTGGCGAACAAGGGATGCGGCTCGAACGGCCGCGACTTCAGTTCCGGGTGATATTGCACGCCGATGAACCAGGGGTGGTCGGCGAGCTCCACCGTTTCGGGCAGCAGGCCGTCGGGCGAGGTTCCCGCGAAAATCAGACCCTGGGCCTCCAGCCTGTCGCGATAGGCCATATTGACCTCGTAGCGATGGCGGTGGCGTTCGGAAATATGGGTCGTTCCATAGATTTCCGCGATTTTCGAGCCCTCTTTCAGCACTGCCGGATAGGCGCCGAGGCGCATGGTGCCGCCGAGATCGCCGCTGGCGGCGCGCTTTTCCAGCTCGTTGCCGCGCATCCATTCGGTCATCAGGCCAACGACCGGCTCGGGCGTCGGGCCGAATTCGGTCGAATTGGCTTTTTCCACGCCGGCCAGCGAACGCGCCGCCTCGATCACCGCCATCTGCATGCCGAAGCAAATTCCGAAATAGGGCGCCTTGCGCTCGCGGGCGAAGCGCGCCGCCGCGATTTTTCCCTCCGTGCCGCGCGCGCCAAAACCGCCGGGGACCAGAATGCCGTGGACATGTTCGAGAAACGGCGTCGGGTCCTGATGCTCGAAGATTTCCGCCTCGATCCAGTCGAGGTTGACCTTCACCCGATTGGCGATGCCGCCATGGGCCAAAGCCTCGATCAGCGACTTATAGGCGTCCTTGAGGCCAGTATATTTGCCGACGACGGCGATGGTGACCTCGCCCTCGGGATTGTGGACCGCGTCGGTCACCGCGTTCCAGCGCGCCATGTCCGGGCGCGGCGCCGGCTCGATGCCGAAAGCCGCCAGCACCTCGTGATCGAGGCCCGCCTGATGATAGGCGCGCGGCACGTCATAGATCGAGGCGACGTCGAGCGCCTCGATCACCGCGCTTTCGCGGACGTTGCAGAACAGGCTGAGCTTGCGCCGCTCGTCGGCGGGAATGGCGCGGTCGGCGCGACAGAGAAGAATGTCGGGCTGGATGCCGATCGAGCGCAGTTCCTTCACCGAATGCTGGGTCGGCTTGGTCTTCAACTCGCCGGCGGCGGGAATGAAGGGCAGAAGCGTCAGGTGGATATAGACGCAATGGTGATGCGGCAGGTCGTTGCCGAGCTGGCGGATCGCCTCAAGAAAAGGCATGGCCTCGATGTCGCCGACCGTCCCGCCGATCTCGACCAGGACGAAATCATAAGGAGCGTTGCCGTCGAGGATGAACTCCTTGATCGCGTTGGTGACATGGGGAATGACCTGCACCGTGCCGCCCAGATAATCGCCGCGCCGCTCACGGACGATGATGTCCTGATAGATTTTCCCGGTGGTGACATTGTCCTGCTTGTTGGCCGAGCGGCCGGTGAAGCGCTCGTAATGGCCGAGATCGAGATCGGTCTCGGCGCCGTCGTCGGTGACGAAGCACTCGCCGTGCTGATAGGGCGACATGGTGCCCGGATCGACATTGAGATAGGGATCGAGCTTGCGCAGCCTCGCGGTGTAGCCGCGCGCCTGGAGAAGCGCGCCGAGCGCCGCCGAGGCCAGCCCCTTGCCCAGCGAAGAAACCACGCCGCCAGTAATGAAAATATACCGCGCCATTTCGGGCCGCCTCGGGGTTGTCCTGGACACGACGCAAAAGCGCCGGGCGCCGATCGGGGCGCCAAGTGTTACGCGACGAAGGGCCGGCGGACCGGCCCCGAAAAGCCAGACGCGACGCGCGGGCGCTTATTCCGAGCGCGGCGGCGCCTTACTGTGAACGCGGCGGCGCTTGGGCGGGCTCGGGAGCCTGCGGCGCGGACGACGCCTTTTTCTTTTCCATTTGCTTCAGCTGGTCGAGCACCGTGCCCTTGGGCTGCGCGGGGGCGTTCTGCTGGGAAGCCGGCGCCGACGCGGGCGTTTCGAAGATCGATTTCTTCGGATGCGTCAGGGTCGAGAGGATGGTCAGGCCCAGGCTGGTCATGAAGAACAGCGTCGCGAGAATCGCCGTCGCCCGGGTCAGCGCGTTGGCCTGGCCGCGCCCGGTGAAAAAGCTGCCCGCGCCGCCGCCCATGCCCAGGGCGCCGCCTTCCGAGCGCTGCAACAGAACCACGGTGATCAGCGCCACCACGATGAGAAGATGAATGACGATGAGAATCGTCTGCATTGTTCGTCCTTCGCGCCTTGTCCGAAAACCCTTCCCGGAGAGGCTGTTCAAAGCTTGGAAAACCATAAAGCCGCCGCGACAGGGCCGCGGCGGCTAGTCGGCGCGTCTTAGCGCAAAACGAACCCGATGGGAACCCCGGCGCGGCGCCTACTTATAGACAGAGGCGATGCCGAGAAAATCCTTGGCGGTCAGGCTGGCGCCGCCGACCAGCGCGCCATTGACGTTCTCGACCGCCATCAGTTCGGCGGCGTTGGAGGGCTTGACCGAGCCGCCATAGAGAATGCGCACGGCGGCGCCCTCGCCCGGCATCAGATCGACCAGTTCGTGACGGATGAAGCCGTGGACTTCGGCGACATCGGCCGGCGTCGGGGTGAGGCCGGTGCCGATCGCCCAGACCGGCTCATAGGCGATCACCATGTTCTTCGCGGTCGCGCCATGCGGCAGGGAGCCGGAAAGCTGGCCGCCGACCACCGCCAAAGTCTGGCCGGCCTCGCGCTGGAGATGGGTTTCGCCGACGCAGACGATGACGGTCAGACCGGCGCGCAGCGCCGCTTCGGCCTTGGCGCGCACCACTTCGTCGCTTTCGCCATGATCGGCGCGGCGCTCGGAATGGCCGACGATGACGAAGGTCGCGCCGGCGTCCTTGAGCTGTTCGGCGGAAATGTCGCCGGTA
>JAKANG010000141.1 GCA_021812505.1 Pseudomonadota bacterium | reverse complement strand
AACTGCCGCTCGAAGAATTCTGCGGCCATTTCAAGGGCTTCAAGCGCCGTCGCCCGACGCCTTTCCGCCGCCGCCGCTTCGGGGGAGGCGACCGGCATCGGCAGGCCGGCCATGGCGGCGAGACGTTCGACCGCTTCCGGGAAACTGACGCCCTGGGTCTCCATCACGAAATTGAAATGGTCGCCGTTCTTGCCGGCCGAAAAATCGTAATAGAAGCCCTTCTGGTCGTTGACGAAGAAGGATGGGGTCTTTTCGGCGTTGAAGGGCGATAGGCCGCGCCATTCGCGACCTTCCTTCTTGAGCCGCACGCTTTGTCCCACGACCTCCGACAGGGGAAGGCGCGCCCGGATCTCATCGAGGAAGGACGGCGGGAACTTCATGTTTTTCCGTGAATCGGCTTTCAGAATTAATTGGGCGCCCTGGCCGCGTGGCGCAACGCCTTTCACGGCTTATCGCCGTAATTCACAAGACAGGCCAGCGAATCCGGCGTTCAGGCGGCGAAACGCGCCTTGAGGGAGCCAAACGCGTTCCGGGTCGCGGCGGCGAAGGCGCTCTTGCGGGCGAGCGCCGGCTTTTCGACGAGGCGCCAGGACAGCATGGCGACGGGAAAGACGACGGCGATGGCGAGGATGGTCAGAAGCTCCGGGGAAATGTCAGGCTTGAGGGCGATCAGGGTCTGCTGGATCGGAAAGGCGTAGATATAGACGCCATAGGAATAATCGCCCTTGGGCTCGAAAGCGCGCGGCGGTCCGCCCCGGGCATAGGCGGCAATCAGCACGAAGAGCGGAAAGACCGGCATGTAGACATAGAGCAGGGCCGGCTTCGACATGGCGCCAAGGAGCAGGACGGCGCCGAGCACGGGGAGAGCCAGGCGCGAAAGCCTGATGCGCCCGGCATGGAGGAAGATCGTGGCGCCCGCCGCGAACATGGCCGCGTTCATCGCGCCCAGATTGAACTGTCCCTCCCGCCAGAAATCGACGCCGATGGAGAGAAAGCCGGCGCCCGCGGCGAGCGGCGCGAGAATCCGGAACGCGGCCAGGCGGATTGTCGGCGCCGCCGCCAGCACGATCCAGCCGAACGCCAGGATGGCGTACATCCGCAGTTCGAGCGGAAGCGTCCACAGCGAGCGGTTGAACTGGCCGTCGGCGGCGTTGTTCTCGAAAACGCCGGGGAGATAGTAGCGCACGCCATTGAAAAGAGTGGCCCCGCGCCAGAAATATTCGTGGGTCTTGGGCGAGCCAAGGTAGTCGGCGGCGGGCAGGGTCGTGAGAGCGAGGCCGAACCCGAAGACGGTGACGATCAGCATCGTCCAAAGACCGGGGAAGATCCGCAGGCAGCGGGACCAGAGATAGAGATTGATGTCATGGCGCTGGAAAAGGCTGCCGGTGACGAGGAAGCCGCTGATGACGAAAAACGCGTTGACCGCCATGCCGCCGAAGGACAACGGATAGCCATGGACGAGCAGGTCGAACCACATGACCGCGCCCTTCAGCACGTAACTATGGGCCAGGAGCACGACCAGGGCGGCGCTCACGCGCAACAGGTTGAAATGGTTGTTCCGGTCTCCGAGCCGGTCGCTCAGGTGCATTCAATCGATCCGGGATGGCGGCGAAGAGGCGGTCGGAAATGCGCGCAAGATACGGGCTTTTCCGTGGCGGCCCCGCCTCGAAGCCGCCCAACTTTTGTTCCCTAACCAATAATCGCCGTTCAGGCCAGTGGAATCGGGCCGCGCGCGGTCCGCGAAAAAGGATATAAGGGCGACATGAAAATGCGCATGATTTCCCGATTCGCAGAAATGAAGCGTCTGGGCGAGAAGATCGCCATGCTGACCGCCTATGACGCCCCGCAGGCGCGGGCGCAGCAGGAGGCGCGGGTTGACGCGATCCTCGTCGGCGACAGCGTAGGCGTGAACATTCTCGGCTATGCGAGCGAGCGCGAGGTGACGCTCGCGGACATGGCTCACCACACCAGGGCGGTCCGGCGCGGCGCGCCGGAGGCCTTCATCCTCTCGGACCTGCCCTTCGCGACCTATGACTCGCCGGAACAGGCTGTGGCCAGCGCCAAATATCTGCAGCAGGCCGGCGCCGACGCGGTGAAATTCGAAGGCGCCCACCCGGAACTCGTCCAGGTGCTCGCCGCGGCCGGCGTTCCGGTGTGCGGTCACCTCGGCTATGAGCCGCAGCATTGCGAAAGGCGAGTGCACGGCAAGACCTTCGAGGAAGCTTCGAAAATCTTCGCCGACGCCAAGATTCTCGACGAGGCGGGGGTCTTCATGCTGGTGATCGAACTGGCGCCGGCGGAGCTCGCAGCCGCCATTACGCGCGCCGTCAAGGCGGCGACGATCGGCATCGGCGCCGGGCCGCACACCGACGGTCAGGTTCTCGTCTTCCCGGACGTGCTCGGCTACACCGAGCGCAATTTCCGCCACAACCGCCGCTATGCGGAGGTCGGCGCGGCCATGCGGAACTCGGCGGCGGCCTATCTGCAGGACGTCCGCGCCGGCGCCTTCCCGACCATGGCCAATTGCTCCGCCATGCCAGCCGAGGCTCTCGCCCAGTTCGAGGCGGAAATCCTCGAACGACAATCTTAGGCGGAGCCGCCCGCTCGACCGAACCGCGCGTTTCGATGACAAGACCTCGCCGCCGCTTCTTTCGTGGGCGCGGAACGAGTTCTCTTGCAAGGGCGTGGAAGACGGCTAATCTGGACAAGGAAAAACGGCGTCGCGCCATTCTGGCGCGACGACCGGAGCCGAAAACTAAAAAAAATGTCGGCCGCCGAACGGGAGGAAAAGATGTGCCATTTCTTCGCCAGTCAGCACCCGGACTCCTACGCCTTCGAGACGCGCTCGATCCGGTTGAACGGCCAGTCGACCAGCATTCGGCTTGAAAAGATATTCTGGCGCCTTCTCGAACAGATCGCCCGCCAGCAGGACATGAGCGTGCCGCGCTTCATCTCGACCCTGCATGGCGAGGTTCTCAATCTGTGGGGCGAGGTGGCGAATTTCACCTCCCATCTGCGCTGCATCTGCGTCGTCGCCCTGGAGAACGGGCCGGAAGCGGCGCTGGAGCGGCGGCGGGTCGCCTGACAAATTCTGACCGGACGTAACATCGGAATACCACCCGCGGCTTCGGTCTGCGGCTAGTCTTTCTTCCGCATGCGCATCGCGCGACAAGCAGGAAAGGCAGAAGATGGCGAAGGCGATTCACGCCATGATCCGCGTTCTCGACGAACAGCGGTCGCTCGATTTCTATGACAAGGCCTTCGGGCTGAAAGTGTCCAGCCGGCTGGACTTTCCCGGCTTCACCCTGATCTACCTGCGCAATCCGGAAGCCGATTTCGAAATCGAGCTGACGGTCAACAAGGGCCGCGCCGAACCTTACGCGCAGGGCGAGGCCTATGGCCATATCGCCTTCGTCGTGGACGACCTCGCGGCGGAGCACGCCCGTTTTCAGAGCCTTGGCCTCAATCCGCTCGACATCAAGGAATTCGCGCCGGACGGGAGCCTGATCGCGCGCTTTTTCTTCGTCCAGGACCCGGACGGCTACAAATACGAGGTGCTGCAGCGTCACGGCCATTATCGATAACGCAGGCTTGCGCGCGCCGCAGAAGCCCCGAACGGGCCGCGGCGCGCTGAACACCAGAAAAGCTCAAGGGAGAAGCTCATGCTCGGACACCACGGCGCCCACGCGCCTCATTCACCTGGTCGACGTCTGTTTCTGAGGCGGTCGTCGGAAATCGCCTTCGCCGCGGCGGTCGCGGTCAGTTCAGGCGGCGCGCTGATCAGCGCCACCGAAGCCTGGGGGCTCGAGGTCAAGGGATTGCAGCCCGAAACCATGAAAACCCTGATCCTGATGTCGCGCGACATCTATCCGCACGACCGCCTCGCCGACCGCTATTACGCGATCGCGGCAAAGCCCTTCGACGAGAAGGCGGCGGCCGATCCGGCGCAGAAAGACATGTTCGAAAAGGGCGTGGCCGCGCTCAACGCCTTGGCGGGGCCGGGCGGCTATGTCGGAACCGCCTGGGAGGCCGATCGCGTCGCCCTCCTGCACAAGATCTCGGACCAGCCGATGTTCGAGGCGGTGCGCTCGACGCTTGTCGTGTCTCTCTACAACCAACAGGAGATCTGGCCGATCTTCGGCTACGAGGGCGAGTCCTTTTCCAAGGGCGGCTACATCCATCGCGGCTTCGACGACCTCGACTGGCTGTGAACGACACGAATTCGGGAGAGGACAATGGCTGCAAAATTCGACCTCAACGACGACAATGTCGTCGTCATCATCGGCTCCGGCGCCGGCGGCGGAACGCTCGGCAACGAACTGGCGCAAAAGGGCGTGAATGTCGTCATTCTCGAAGCGGGCAAGCGATATACGATCGAGGATTTCATCAATGACGAGTGGGCGAGCTTCGCCCAGCTCGCCTGGACCGACGCGCGCACGACCTCGGGGACCTGGCGGGTCGCCAAGAACTTCCCCAATCTTCCGGCCTGGATCGTCAAGGCGGTCGGCGGCACCACCACCCATTGGGCCGGCGCGTCGCTGCGTTTCCAGCCCCATGAATTCAAGGCGCTCACGACCTATGGCAAGGTCGAGGGCGCCAATCTGCACGACTGGCCGCTGACGCTGGAGGAGATGGAGCCCTTCTACGCCCGCGCCGAGGACAAGATGGGCGTGACGCGCACCAACGGCCTCCCCGGCCTGCCCGGCAACAATAATTTCAAGGTGTTCAAGGCCGGCGCCGACAAGCTCGGCTACAAGGAATGCAACACTGGGCATATGGCGATCAATTCGGTTCCGCGCGACAACCGCAATTCCTGCCAGCAGACCGGTTTCTGCTTCCAGGGCTGCAAATGGGGCGCGAAATGGTCCACGCTCTATACCGAAATTCCCAAGGGCGAGACGACCGGCCACATGGAAGTCCGCCCCGAGTCGCGGGTGCTGCGGGTCGAGCACGACGATTCCGGCAAGGTCAACGCCGTCGTCTATGTCGACAAGGACGGAGCCCGGCAGCGCCAGAAGGCGCGGATCGTCTGCGTCGCCGGCAATTCCATCGAAAGCCCGCGCCTGCTCCTCAATTCCGCCTCGTCGAAATATCCCGACGGCCTCGGCAATTCCTCCGGCCAGGTGGGCCGCAATTACATGCGCCATGTCACCGGCTCGGTCTATGGCGTGTTCGAAAAGCCGGTGCACATGTATCGCGGCACGACCATGGCCGGGATCATCCGCGACGAGGCGCGCAACGATCCGGGCCGCGGCTTCGTCGGCGGTTATGAGTTCGAGACGCTTTCGCTCGGCATTCCCTTCATGGCGGCCTTTCTCGATCCGGGCGCCTGGGGCCGCTCCTTCACCAGCGCCATGGACGATTATCCGAACATGGCCGGCATGTGGATCGTCGGCGAGGACATGCCGCAGGAAAGCAATCGCGTCACCCTCAGCCCGACGGTCAAGGACAAGTTCGGCCTGCCAGTCGCCGACGTCCATTTCGACGATCATCCCAATGACGTCGCCATG
>JAKANG010000140.1 GCA_021812505.1 Pseudomonadota bacterium | reverse complement strand
AGTCAAAAATATAGCCGGAATGCTCGTGATAAAAATTGACCGCCGGAGCCAGGCTAGGCTTCGTGATGTTGTGCGGCGGAAATTCCACGCCGCTGTCGAATCCGAACTGACGGTAGTCCCAATTGCCGTGGGTGAAGGCGCAGGCGAGGTGGATTTTCGGTATGCCGACGCTGGCGCAATATTCCCGCCAGATCGCGGCGGTCTTTTTTGCATTCGGCAGATGCTGTGGACGATAGACGATCAGTATGGGCGCGCCGTCGACATGGATGTAACGCTTGTCGCGTAGAAACGGCTCGATGCTTTTGATGAAATCCAGATCGTCCTCGGGGCGATATTGCTGGGCGATCAGAATCTCGTGCTCGGCCGCGTCCCATCGCCGCGTCCAGTTTTCATTGGCCCAGCACAGGCAGAACGGCATGTCGCTCTCGGGATCGGCGAGCATGTCGTCGAGCGGCGCGTTCAAGAGCCGGCGGCCCGAGAACCAATAATAATGATAACAAAAACCGTCGATGCCGTACGCCTTGGCCAATTCGATCTGGTCATGACGCGACTGGCGCAATCGAAGGTCGTAGAAGCCAAGATCGGTCGGCAGCTGGGGTTGCCAATGGCCGGGAAAACGCGGCGTGGCCTTGGTGACGTTGGTCCATTCGGTAAATCCCTTGCCCCACCATTCGTCGTTTTCCGGAATGGGATGGAACTGGGTCAGGTAAAACGCGATCAGCCTGACCTGGCAGTCGTTTGACCTCGTCGCCAGCTTCGGCTTGGAATCCGTCAGGGAAAGCGTCATCCTCGCGCGCTCGACGGGAACCCCCTTGGTGACAACCTGATAAACGGAGCTGAACCGATGGCCGGCGAAGGCCTGGCGTTCGGCGGCGGACAACGATTCCCAACGATTCAGGAACTCGGTCTTGTCGGGGCTCAACTCGATGAAACGGTAATCCTCGATCGCGAGGCCCGCGCTTTCGTGCAGGGTCTGGATATTGTGCATTCCGAAAAAGCGGATATGCGTCTTGTCGAACAGACCCCATTCGCCATAGGCGAAATCTTCTTGGGCGAGACTGGCCAGCACGCCCCAATAGGCGGCGTGCGGAAGGGAGAGCACAATGAACCCGTCGTCGTTCAACAGGGTTTTCATCTGCTTGAGAACGGTCCAGGGGTCATAAAGATGTTCGAGAACGTCGGCGGCGATGACAGCGTCGAATTTCTCTTCCGAGGCGAGTTCGGAGGGCCAGTCCTTGCTATTCAAGTCAAGAGAATAAACCTTGCTGCAGAAGGTCTTCAGCTTTTCGACGGAAGCGGGGTTGATTTCGACGGCGACAACCTCGCAACCC
Source organism: Pseudomonadota bacterium (assembly GCA_021812505.1). Next base: position 4,192 of record JAKANG010000140.1, on the reverse strand, counting down.
ATGGCCTCGACCAGTTTCCGGGATATGGCCCCGGACCCTGCGCCTATCTCAAGGACGCGCTTGTTTTTCCCAACGATTCGAATGACGTTGGCCGCGGCGTTGTTTGCGTCTAAATCGAATTCGTATTCATAATTCATGAATACGGAAAGATCTGGCGAAATAGATTTTTGAATCGGATCAGCCATTTATATCAAGACCTGCGCAAGTGTCTTAACGAAATTTTCTCTTAGCAATGCGCCCCTCGGCAGTCAAGAGTTGGGATGGTCCGGATATCCGCAGGATTTATTCAATTCAGCTTGTATCCGCGGTCGGGGCGACGCTTGAACTTCAGCGTCAGCGCGCTTTAGCTGCGCGCGCCAACGTCCGTGTCACGGGCGTTTCAATTGTGCGGCGCCGGGGGGTGAGCAAGGCTGCTTCGGCGGGGCCTGAACGATGCCGCTGATCCGGTGGCGTCGCGCGTTTGCGTTCCGCGGCGTTGAAACTTCGGGCGAATGGGATTTTACTTCGGGAAGTCGAACCTCGGAGGAGAGAGCATGAGCTTGTCCCGGAAGGCCCCGCCGGACGTCGTGACCGGATCGCTGTCCCGCCGCGCCTTTGTCGCCGCGTCCGCGGCGGGGGGCTATGCGCTGGCGGCAGGGCCGTTGCGGGCGGGGGCCATTGCGACCGATGCGCAGGGCCTGGTCGCCGGCGGCGCGGCGGTCGCGACGCGCGGCGGCGACATGCCGGTTTATTTCGCCCGGCCGCAGGGCGTGACCCATCCGCCGGTGGTTCTCGTGGCGATGGAAATTTTCGGCCTTCACGAATATATCCGCGATGTCGTGCGCCGGCTCGCCAAACTGGGCGCCTTCGCCATAGCGCCCGATTATTACTTCCGTTTCGGCGTCGATCTGCCGAAGACGACCGATATCGCGGCGATCATGAAAGTGGTCAACGCCAAGCCGGACGCGGAACTCGTCGCCGATCTCGACGCAGCCGCCGCCTGGGCCAAGACGCAGGGAGGCGATGCGGATCGGCTCGGGATCATCGGCTTTTGCCGGGGCGGGCGCACGGTGTGGGTCTATTGTTCGGAAAGCGCGCTCCCGAAGGCTGGCGTGGCCTTTTACGGGACTTTAGCCGACCCGCCGGCGCAGAAGGCGCTATGGCCGAGGAGCCCGCTCGAACTCGCGCCGGAGCTGAAGGCGCCTGTGCTTGGCCTCTATGGCGGCGCCGACGCGCATATCACGATGGCGCAGATCGAGGAAATGAAGGCGCGGCTGCGGGCGGCGGGCAAGACGGCGGAATTCCAGATCTATCCCGACGCCCCGCATGGATTCCACGCCGATTACCGGCCAAGCTATCGCAGGCAAGACGCCGAGGACGCCTGGCGCCGGATGGCGGACTGGCTGCGGCGCTATGGCGTATTGGGATAGAGGTCCAGCGTCAGGCATTTGGCCGCGCCGCCGGCTTTCATGAATTCGGTGAGCGGCGTGGGCTCGATGACGAATCCCTCCTGGGCCAGGCGGTCGCGCAGGCGCGGCGAGGCGGCGTTGAGGATGACGGTTTGGCCCAGCGCCACGGCGTTGCAACAGAAGTCCGCCGCCTCGGCGGCGCTCACGGGGACACGCTTGTCGTCCGGGACGATCGCCTCGATCGTCGCGCGGGAGGCAGGGTCGAAGGCCCCCGGATAATAAAGCAGAAAGCCGCCGGGCAAGGGGCAAAGACAAGTGTCGAGATGGTAATAGCGCGGATCGGCGAGGCCGAGTGGAACCGCGCGCGTGGCCAGAGCCTTTTCGAGAAAGGGCGCGAGTCCGGCATCCGAGCGGAAACCGTGTCCCACCCAGAACAGCTTGCGCGTCTCGTCATGGAGCGCGTCGCCGGCGCCCTCGAAAAACAGGCCCTCCGGCGGGTCGATCACGCGAAAGCCATGGGCTTCGAACCAGTCGCGGAACAAGGTCTCCTCGCCGCGCCGCTCGGGATGGCGGAAACGGCTGATCACAAACTTTCCGCTGCCGGCCAAGCCGGCGTTCGCGGTAAAGACGAGATCGGGCAGGCCGGAGCGGGGGCTGAGCAGGAGCACCTCGGCTTGGCGCTCGATCAGCGCCTTCAGGTCGAGCCATTGCCGGCGGGCTTCCCTTGCTTCGGTGCGCCCCTTTTGCCCTTCCATCCAGGGATTGATGACATAATCGACGCCGAAATAATCCGGCGGGCACATCAGGATTTTTTTCCGGTGGGGAGTCTCGGGCACAGCGGCGTTCCGGCGGGCGTCGCGCCGCTATAGCAGGGAAAGCTCGAGTCGGGGAGGGGCCGCCGACGATCGTTCCGGCTCCAGGCCTCAGTTCGTTGCAAGACCGCTCCGCAGATAGCGGACTTCACGACAAATGTGCAGAAGCTGAAACGCGTCGCCAGCCGCGTGACCGCGAATGACAATTGATTTTATTCGCTGGGGCGTCTCGCGCGGCTCAATGCGCGACGGCGTCACGCGTCGGCGGATCATATCTCGGCGCGAGCCTAATGAGGTCGGCCAGCGCGAAGTCGATATGCGCCATGGTTTGCTGGCTCTGCGGCGTCGATGGCAGCAGACTCGCCTCCGCACGCGCAAATTGCAAATTGATGATCGCCCTTTCAATAACGGACTCCATGCTCTCGCCCATTCTTATCCCCATCGGCACACAACAGGATGATTATATTAACTGTTCGTTAACGATGCGAATGGGCCAAGCATAACAATCTGTGGATGAGGATAGGATAGCGTTAACGCTGCAGGAAGGGTTAACTGGCGGGTCTGCCGCTCAACATCATGTCCGCCCGCCGTTGCCGGGGGAGCGGCCGCCGGCGGGTTCGCGCCCGCCGGCGTTTGTCACGCCGCCCGCGACGCCTTGGGCGGAGCCTGGCGGATCAGGCAGTCGAAGGCCGAGAGCGCGGCGGTCGCGCCGCCTCCCATGGCGATGACGATCTGCTTGTAAGGCGTGGTGGTCGCGTCGCCGGCGGCGAACACGCCATAAGCCGAGGTCTCGCCGCGCGCGTCGATCTCGATCTCGCCGCGCGGGCTCAAATTTACCGCGCCCTTCAACCATTCGGTGTTGGGGACGAGGCCGATCTGCACGAAAATTCCGTCGAGATCGACACGATGCGTCGTACCGGTCGCGCGGTCTCTATAGGTCAGGCCGATCACCTTTTCGCCGTCGCCCAGAACTTCCGTGGTCTGGGCAGAGACGACGATCCGGACATTGGGAAGCGAGTGCAATTTTTCCTGGAGCACGGCGTCGGCGCGCAACTGGCCGTCGAATTCGATCAGGGTGACATGGGCGGCGAGGTTAGCCAGGTCGATCGCCGCCTCGACGCCGGAATTGCCGCCGCCGATCACCGCCACGCGCTTGCCCTTGAACAGCGGCCCGTCGCAGTGCGGGCAATAGGCCACGCCCTTGTTGCGATAGGCCTCCTCGCCGGGAACATTCATTTGGCGCCAGCGGGCGCCGGGCGACAGCACGATCGTGCGCGCGGAAAGAGTCGCGCCGCTCGCCAGCCGCACCTGCGCAAGCCGGCCGGCGTCCCGCGCCGGGATCAGCTCGACCGCCTTCTGCGCGTTCATGATGTCCACGCCATAGTCCTTGACGTGGTTCTCCAGCGCCGCCGCCAGTTTCGGCCCCTCGGTGTGCGGAACCGAAATGAAATTCTCGATTCCCATCGTGTCCAGAACCTGGCCTCCGAAACGCTCGGCCACGACGCCGGTCCTGACACCCTTGCGCGCGGCATAGATCGCGGCCGCGGCGCCGGCCGGGCCGCCGCCCACCACCAGCACGTCGAAGGGCGGCTTGTCCTTCAGCTTTTCGGCGGCGCGTGCCGAGGCGCCCGCGTCGATCTTCGCCAGCAGTTGCTCCAGACCCATCCGCCCTTGCGCGAAAACCTCGCCGTTGAGGAAGACCGTCGGCACGGCCATGATTTTTCGCGCTGCCACCTCATCCTGAAACAGCCCGCCGTCGATGGCGACATGGCGGATTTTTGGATTGATGACGCTCATCACGTTCAACGCTTGCACCACGTCGGGGCAGTTCTGGCAGGAGAGCGAGAAAAAAGTCTCGAAAAGATAGTCGCCGTCGAGCGCCCCGATCTGCTCGATGACTTCCGGGGATTCTTTCGGCGGCAGGCCGCCGACCTGGAGCACGGCCAGGATAAGCGAATTGAATTCATGGCCCATCGGCAGACCGGCGAAAGC
>JAKANG010000139.1 GCA_021812505.1 Pseudomonadota bacterium | reverse complement strand
GCGTCGCCAGCTCCAGTCCGCCGGCGCCGCCGCCGACGATGACGACGCGATGGCCGGGCTCCAGGCGCCTTTCCGCGTTGGTCATGTTCTTCTCCGATGAAAAACAGGCGACGGCCCCCGCTTCACCGCCTCAGGGGCGCGGCTGTCGGTGGGGTTGAACGATATGAGCCCGTTTCCCCGCGTCCATCAACATGGCGACGGCGGCAATGCCGCCTCGGAGGGCGTTCCGCAACGATTTATAAGAAACTTCCGCCGGTGGCGCCTCACGGCGCGCCTGCAAGCGGTGAAGCGCGCCTTTCCGATCTTCTCGCCGACCGTCACGACGATGCGCTTCCAGCGGACCATCGCGCCGGGGCGGATCGCGATGGCGTCAAATCAATGCGAGAGCGTCTCGGCCGGAAGCGCCTCGGCGGCTTCGGCGACCTTGATCCAGACGGCGAGTCCCTCGCGGTCGCCGATCGAACCCAGTTGCGCCGCCTTCTCCCGGGCCATGCGTGGCGCTTTCAGGCCATGGCGATAACGCAGCGCCTTCGCGTGGATTTCGATGGCTTGTTCGAGAGTGATGGTCATGATGCGATCCGTGGCCCCTGCGCGGCCGCCTCGCGGACGACGCGCCATGCGCGACTGGCGCGCTGCAATGCAGCATAATGGCGCCTCGACAATAGTTCAATCATGCACGATCCGCGGCGGGAAAAATCGGCAAGGCGGCGAAATCGTCCTGCTCGACCGGTCCTGGTACAGCCGCGCCGGCGTCGACCAGGTCATGGGCTTCGCTGGAGCAGCATTTCCGCTTCCTGATGCCCATCCACGATCCGCTCAAGCAATGGAAGCGCAGTCCGATGGACCTGCAATTGCGCGTCCGCTGGGAAGCCTATGCCAAGGCCAAGGAGGACATGCTGGAGCGCACGCATATTGCCGAGGCGCCCTGGCGGGTTGTCGAGGCCAACGACAAGAAGCGCGCCCGCAACCCCGACTACAACCGCGAACCGATCGCGGCGGAAATGGACGTCCCTCGAAAATATTGAGCCGCAGCGAAGACTCGTCGCGCGCGCGCCGCCGCGATCGGGCTTGTCCCGCCGCCGTTCGGCGGCGACAATGCATCATGTCCGCCCCGCCGCCCAAGCCCCCGCCGATCACGCCGCAGATCCTGCTGCGCGCCTATGCCGCCGGCCTGTTCCCGATGGCCGAGGACGCCGAGGCCGAATATCTGCATTGGTTCGACCCGCGCGAGCGCGGCATATTTCCGCTCGAAAGCCTGAACATCCCGAAAAGCCTCGCCAAGACGATCCGCGCGGAAAAATTCGAAATCCGGGTCGATCACGACTTCGACGCCGTGCTCGCGGGCTGTGCGGAAAGCCGTCCCGGCCGGGAAAAGACCTGGATCAACGAGACCATCGCCGCCCTCTTCCGCCAATTGTTCGAGATGGGCTTCGTCCACACCGTCGAGGCCTGGCGCGACGGCGAGCTGGTCGGAGGGCTTTACGGCCTCGCGCTCGGCGGCGCCTTTTTCGGTGAAAGCATGTTCCACCGCGCCACCGACGCCTCGAAGGTCTGCCTTGTTCATCTGGTCGCGCGGCTGCGGCGCGGCGGCTTTTCCCTGCTCGACGCCCAGTTCATCACGCCGCATCTCGCGAGCCTCGGCGCAATCGAGATTTCCCGCGCCGATTACAGGCGGCGCCTCGATGCGGCGCTTGACCTGCGCGGGGATTTTCACGCCCTCGATCCGCAGGCGCCGGCCGATGAGGTCCTGCGCCTCGCGCGAACAGGCGCCTGAGCGGGCGCACACGAATTCCGCGGATCGCGCGCGGCGACCCCGCGGAAACGCTCTCAGTGGAAGAACGGCAGATTCTTGATCAGGTCCTGCGGGCCGCCCGAGGGCTGCTGCTGGCGCGGCTGCGGCGCGGACTGCGGAATATCCCCCGGAGGCAGCGGCGCATTGGGGTCGGCCGGCGGCTTGCGCTTCGGCTTCGCCGGCTTCGGCGCCGCGCCATTGGGCGCCGCCGCATTGGGCGCCCCGCTCGGCGCGCCGGGCTCGGCGCGGCCCGAAGCGCCCGGCGGCGGACCAACCTCGACCGGCGGGCCGAAACCGTCGTCGGAGGGAACAGGCTCCGCGCCGCGCATCGCCGGCGGCCGGGCGCCCGGCGGCGGGCCGACCTCGACCGGCGGGCCGAGGCCGTCGTCCAGATTGGCCGGCGGCGCCGTATCCGGCGGCAAGGCGTCGTCGGGATTGGTCGGCGGCAGATTTTCCATCGTCGGCTCGACCGGCTCCTGCGGCTCGATCGTGCGGCGCGGCTTCTGCGCCGGCGTTCCGGGCTTGGGCGCCGGCGTGGCGTTGGGCGGCGGCGCTTTGCTCGTGTCGGCCTGGGCGTTGACGGGCGAGGGCGTGACGTCCTTGCCGCCGACGCAATCCTTCAGCCAGACGTCATAGACCGGGTGCTCGACGCCATGGAGGCCGGGGCTCGCGGCGAACATCCAGCCGGAAAAGATCCGCTTCGCCGTCTTGGCGGCGTCGATGTCGTCGACCTCGACAAAGCCTTCGGTCAGGGGCGTTTCGGTCTGCGGCCGGGTCAGGCAGACGCGCGGCGTGATCTGCAGCGTGCCGAATTGCACGGTCTCGTCGATGGCGACGTCGAACCTCGTGATGCGCCCGGTGATCTTGTCGAGGCCGGCGAAAACCGCGGTCGGGTTGTGGATCTCGTCGGCGCGGACGCCCGCGCCGGCAAAAGTCCAGGCCACGCCGAGCGCCAAAGCGAAAGCTCCGCGAAACCGCATTTTCCGATTCAAATTCCGGCCTCCGCGCATCGGGCGCGCCGCCAACCGCGACGGTCGATTCACGCTTCGGGCGACCAGGCCTGGTAATCGCCGGTGGCTTGCGGCCGCACGCCCGCGGCCAGGGTCGAGCCCTGCGGGCGCCAGGCGTTCGGCGTGCCGGTCTGGTTGGGAATATAGGGCTTTTCCCACTCGCGCGGCTTGTAATCCGTCTGCGAGGGCAATTCGTCGGTCATGTGGTGGAGCCAGCCGTACCAGCCGGGAGGCACCTTCGAGCCTTCGCTCTGGCCCTTGAAGATCACCCAGCGGCGGTTGAAGCCGAGCGCCGGATCGATCTTGCCGTCGCGATAGCGGTAATAGACATTGCCGAACTGATCCTCGCCGACGCGCTCGCCATAGAGGTGGGTGTAAAGCCGCGTGCTGAGCGTCTGTTCATTCCACCAGGTGAAGAGTTGGACGAGCCATTTCATCGCGCTTGAATCCCGTTTCATGCGGCCGATCTGAAGTCGCGGCGGACTATGGCCGCGTCCGGTCCTTCTGTCCAGTTGTTCCTTGTTCTACTGTGAGACAGGCCCTAAAAGTCCCGCCGCGCGCAGCCCCACCGAGAGGCCGCCCCACCGGAGGAGCGTCATGATCCCTGCCTTCGCCGCCATTTTCGCCTGCCAATTGCTGGGCGAGTTCGTCGTCCGCGCTTTCGCCTTGCCCGTGCCCGGCCCGGTGCTCGGCATGTTCCTGCTCTTCGTCGCTCTCGTCCTGCGCGGCGGCCAGGGCAAGAACGCCGTGCCGGCTCAGCTCGGCGGCGCCGCCGACGGCCTGCTCGGCCATCTCTCCCTGCTCTTCGTGCCGGCCTCGGTCGGGTTGATGCGCTATCTCGACGTGCTCGAGGCCAACGCCCTGACCTTGATTCTCGCCATCGCCATCTCGACCGTCCTCGCCCAGGCGGCGACCGCCCTTACCTTCCACCTGCTGTCGCGCCGCGCGCCGGCCGAAACGAACGCCTGACGCCATGCTCCCCTCCCTGCTCGCGCCCCATGCGGAAGCCTGGGTCTATCTCGCCGCCAATCCCTTGTCGTGGCTGACCCTGACGCTCGTCGCCTATGTCGTCGCCGACCGCATTTCGATCGCCTTCAACCGCCATCCGGCGGTCAATCTCGTGGCGCTGGCGGCGCTGTTCATCATTCTGGCGCTGAAACTCACGGGAACGAGCTACGAGACCTATTTCGCCGGCGCGCAATTCATCCATTTCCTGCTCGGCCCGGCGACCGTCGCCCTGGCCGTGCCGCTCTACCGCAATTTCGAGCGGGTGCGGGCGACCGCCCTACCCATCGTCGCCTCGCTCGGCGTCGGCTCGGTGGTCGCCATCGTCAGCGCGGTCGTCATTGCCCGGGCGCTCGGCGCCTCGCCCGAGATCACGGCCTCGATCGCCCCGAAATCCGTGACGTCGCCCATCGCCATGGGCCTTGCCGAAAAGCTCGGCGGCGCGCCCTTCCTGACCGCCGCGCTGGTCATCGCGACCGGCGTCTTCGGCGCGATCATCCTCTCGCCTTTGATGCGCCTGCTGCGAATCAAGGACCCGGCGGCGGTGGGCATGGCCGCGGGCCTCGCCTCGCACGGCATCGGCGCCGCCCGCGCCTTCCATATCGATTCGACGGCGGGCGCCTTCGCCGGAATTGGCATGGGCCTCAACGGCGCCTTCACCAGCGTGATTCTACCGATCCTGCGACCGTTCCTCGGCTTGTAACCAAGGCTTTTTCATGGCTGCGACAACACGCACGGAATTGCAAAAACTTTCTTAAGGCCGGCCGGATTTTCCCCCAATATCCTCAATTTCTAGTGTCACGTATAAAATTCGACACAATATCTTGACGAGATCGGTAAGCTGGCCTTAGCTTTGATCATCCCGGCGTCGCCGCCAACGACCTCGAGGTTGCAAGGATCGGTTCCGATCCCCAATTCCTTGAAGAGCGCGAGAATCGACGAATCGCCGGGACAGTGACGGACGCGAGCGTTTCCAATCGCGGTCCTGCGCAGCTTTCACAATCTGGCGTGTGCTTGTCGCGTTCGTCCGGCCCGGCTGGAGCCTTTCGCTCCGCCCGCCGACGCATGCGGCGCGCCTGCCTGTCGCGCGGACCACGATGCCTTGGGAGCGGCGCCCGGACACGCAAATCGTCGGGACCTGGCACAGCGGGGGCAAGAATGCGGATCGAGCGGCACTACACCAGAGCGGGACAATCTCCCTACCAGGCGATCGAATTCCGGGAGACCAAGAGCGAGATCCGCAATCCCGACGGCTCGACCGTGTTCGCCCAGACCGGCATCGAAGTCCCCGCCGCCTGGAGCCAGGTCGCCTGCGACGTGCTGGCGCAGAAATATTTCCGCAAGGCCGGCGTGCCCGCGCGGCTGAAGCGCGTCGAGGAAAATTCGGTCCCCTCCTTCCTGTGGCGCTCGATCCCCGACGAAGACGCGCTCGGCCTCCTGCCCGAAAAGGAGCGCATCGTCGGCGAGACCTCCGCCAGGCAGGTCTTCGACCGCCTCGCCGGCGCCTGGACCTATTGGGGCTGGAAGGGCGGCTATTTCGACACGGAAGCCGACGCCCAGGCTTTCCTTGATGAAATGCGCTTCATGCTGGCGCGCCAGATCGCCGCGCCGAACTCGCCGCAATGGTTCAACACCGGCCTGCACTGGGCCTATGGCATCGACGGCCCCGGCCAGGGCCATTTCTACGTCGATTACAAGACCGGCGAGCTGACCGCCT
>JAKANG010000138.1 GCA_021812505.1 Pseudomonadota bacterium | reverse complement strand
TCTGGGTTCGGAGGAAAGAAGTTCTGCGCATTCGGCTATCCCTCAAAAATCCAGACATGAAGAGGGATTGGCGCAGACCGTCGTTTGACCAATCCCTTGGCTAACGAGGTCTCCCGGGCTTTTGTCCCGCCGTGCGCCCGAAGGATGTCTCCCTTCGGGGGGCGGCTCTCGGACCAGCGCCTCTCACCGAGACCGGAACCCTAGCCGCCAACTCTGACAAGAGTTTAGCCGCTAGACGGCGCGGCACGGAAGCGTCGCGAGCCCAAAGAATAGGCATTTTCTGAGGATATTATCTTCAAGTTGCCGGAGGAATAGGCGGAACAAGCGAAAAAACGCGGATCATGTCTCAAGCGAACCAGCCCATATTTTCCAAGCAGGCGGGCCGCGGACCTCGCGGACGGGAACGGCGCCGGGAAATGTCCGCGTCTCCAATCGACGAACAAATTCAGAATGATAGATGATTATCGTTGGTTGCACCCTGAACCGCCGACGATCAAGACTCTTGCACTCCTCTTGCGCCTCGTTCCTCCGGTCTTGATTCTGGCGATTTGCACCGAGGCCATTCGCCCTCCGCCACCTCATGTGCAAGGTCGGCCTCGACGGGCCGCCTCATCGGCGATGGACAACGGCGACGCCCAAGCCCGACGCCCGCTGTCGGGCGGGAGCCGGAAATTCGTCGACAGGCCGCTGAAGGACAATCAGCGGTCGAGCCGACGTCCGGCTTGACGATCGGGGCGAAGCAACTGGCCCGGTCTTCACGGTCGCGAGAAGCAAATCGACAGCCCTGACCCCAGCGCCGGCGGCGGCGTTGAGCAGGCGCCGCGGATCCTCGCCAGCGAAAGCGCTCACCGCGCAGCATTGCGCGCGAGGCCGCCGATGCGCTCGATCGATCCTGCATTGGTTTGGCGACAAAATTCGGATAAGCCTCACATTTGGGACACGATGGCATTGGCGTTGCCGCTGCCGTGGAAAAAGCTGTGACGACGACGTGGGACGTTCTGGTCATTGGCGGAGGCGTGGCTGGCCTTTCCGCCGTTATCGCCGCGCGGCGGCTCGGCGGCTCGGCGCGTCTGGTCGAGAGCGCCCCGCTGGCTTTGCGCGGCGGCAACGCGCGCCATGCGCGCAATTTTCGCATCGCCCACGCCGAACCGGAATTTTTTGCGCCCGGCGCCTATCCCGAGGACGAGTTCTTGTCGGAACTGGTAAGAACGACCGGAGGCGGGACCGATGCGGAGCTGGCGCGATCGCTGATCGCCGACACGACAGATGTCGTTGACTGGCTTGCCGGCAATGGCGTGCGCCTGCAAAATCCTGCGACCAGCGCGATTCCTTTTTCCCGCCGCACCGCCTTCCTGCTGGGCGGCGGCAAAGCCATGATCAACGCCCTTTATCAAACCGCCGAGAAGATCGGCGTCGTCATCGGCTACGACAGCAAGGCGAAGGTTTTGGGCCGGAGCGGCGACGGATTCTGGGAGGTCGAGATCCGCAACGGCGCGGCGACGGAACGGGTGCGGGCGAACGCCCTCGTCGCCGCGTCCGGCGGCCCCAGGGCGCTGGCCGAAGGCCTCGTCCTCCGGGGAGGAGCTTATTCCGATGGCGCATGGATGCAACGGATGATCGAGGCCGGAGCGCAAACCATCGGCGATCCGGCCTCGGGCCATATGGTCGCCGTCGATGCGCGCGGGCCGCAGGTCGATGGTGGAATCGTCACAAGGATCACCGCCTTACCCTATGGACTGGTGGTGGACCGCAACGCCATCGCGATCGGCCTCCCTGGCGCAGATTCGGGGCGCGCTCATTATGCGAAATGGGGCGCCCGGATCGCGCAATGCCCCGAGGGACTCTCCTTTCTCATTCTGGACTCCGACGGTCTGAGGCGCGCGCCGCCGAGCGCGTTGGAGCCGGTCCGCGCCGAAACCCCCGCCGGCCTGGCCGAGGCGCTTGGCCTCGACGGCGTCGCGCTCGCGCGCGCGTTCGAGGGCTGCAAAAAACTCGCCGGACCGCCGTTCTTCGCCTTTCCAATGCGCGCGGGCCTGACCTTCGTGCATTTCGGGCTGGCCGTGGACGGTCACATGCGGGTAAAGACGCGCGATGGAGGCATTTTCCCCACTCTTTTCGCCGCCGGCATGATCATGGCGGCCAATATTCTGCCGCGCGGCTATCTTGCCGGCTTAGGCGTCACGCTCGCGGTGGTTTCCGGGCGGCGCGCGGGAGAGGCGGCGGCACGTCATGCCCTCGCTTGAGGTCGTCCGCGAGACGGGGCGCGTTCTGAGGCTCTGCGCCGCCTGCATGTACTGCGACGGCCTTTGCCCGGTCTTTCCCGCGCTTTCCGGCAAGCATGAAAACTCCGGCGCGGATATGATCTATCTCGCCAATCTGTGCCATAATTGCCGGGCCTGCTGGGATGACTGCCAATATGCGCCCCCGCACGCCTTCGCGGTAAATGTTCCCGCCACGCTCGCAGCCATGCGGCGGGACTCCTATGCGGATTATGTCTGGCCCGGCGCGCTGGCCGGGGCTTTCCGCCGTCCGGCGCTTGGCGCGGCGATTTTTGTCGGGGTCGCGCTCGCGGTCATGCTCATCGTGCTTGCGCCGCACGGCTCATGGGGGGCGCTTCATTGGGCGCGCCTGGGTTCCGGTTCGTTCTACGCTGTCGCGCCCCTGGGACTGATGATGGGCCTTGCGGGCGCTTCGGTCGGCTGGGCGGTCTTGAGCCTTGCGATTTCGACACTGCGATTCGGGCGCGCGATTTCGGGCGATGCGAGATCGCACTTCTCGCCGCGCGCTCTCAAGCTCGCGGCGGCGGAGATCGTCACATTGCGCCATCTCGACGGCGGCGGCGCCGGCTGCAAAGAGTACGGGCCCCGTTTTTCGCAGCGCCGGCGAGTTTTCCATCAAATCATGGTCGCGGGTTTCGTCCTGCTTGTCGCGGCGACGCTTGCCGCCGCGTTCCTTCAGCATTTTCTGGGCGTCCTGCCGCCTTTCGCCCACATGAGTCTTCCAGTCGTTCTTGGCGTCGCTGGCGGCTTCGCCGTCGTCGTCGGAACAACCGGACTTCTGGCGATCGAGGTCAGGTCGGAGCGCGAACCGTCCGAGCGCGGCGAGACGCGCCTCAATCTGGTGTTTCTGGTTATGATCGAGACCGTGGTTCTGAGCGGTCTGGCGCTGCTCCTTTGGCGCGACACGGCGGCGATGGGGCCGCTGCTGGCGCTGCATCTGGGGCTGGTGACCGGCTTTTTCGCGGCCATTCCCGCGACCAAGGCCGTGCACGCGCCGTTCCGGGCGGCGGCGATCCTGCGCTCCGCTATGGAACGGCTGTCGCGCCGCCGCCGCGAGGCCCGCAACGCCGCAGCGTCTGACTGAATTAGCGCGCGATTTCCAACAAGCGGTCGATGGCGACATGGCGTTCGAGATGATCCGCCAGCGCGTCGAGCGTGGCTTCGACATCGCGCTCATAATCGAGCGCGGACGACGGCGCGCCGATCCAGTCGAGCCAGACGCGCCTTTGCCGATCGTCATTGAAAAGACCATGAACGTAGCAGCCTCGGACATGGCCGCCAGGAGCGACGGCGCCTTCCCGTCGGCCATCGTCGAAACGCAACAGCGGCCGTCGCGCGTCAGGTCCCGAGGTCCGCCCGACATGAATTTCATAGCCGTGAAAGGGCGCCTCGCCCGCGGCGGAAACGCCGACGCAGCGCCGCAGGGTCTTGTCTCCCGCCAGTTCCGTTTCCACATCGAGCAGGCCGAGGCCCGGCGCGGAGCCTGGGGGCCCTTCGACGCCTTCGGGGTCGGAAATCTTTCGTCCCAGCATCTGATAGCCGCCGCAAAGGCCCAAAATTTTGCCGCCGCGACGGGCGTGGGCGAGGATGTCGATGTCCCAGCCTTCCTCGCGCAGGACCGCGAGATCGGCGATGGTGGCTTTGGATCCCGGCAGCGCGATCAGATCGGCGCCAGCCGGCAGCGGCGCGCCGCGTGCGGCGAACAGGACCCGGACGCCGGGTTCCAGCCGCAGCGGATCGAAATCGTCGAAATTTGAAATATGCGGCAGACGCGGGATGACGATGAGTCTTTCGCCGCCTGTTTCGACTTGCGGCCGCTCCAACGTCACCGCGTCTTCCGCCGGCAAACGGTGAGCGAGCGGAAAATGCGGAACAAGTCCGAACGACGGCCACCCGCTGCGCTCCACGGTCGCCTGCATGCCGCTTTGGAACAAAGCGGGATCGCCACGGAATTTATTGACGATGAAGCCTTCGACCAGCGCCGCGTCGGCGGGGTCGAGGACCGCACGCGTCCCGACGATTTGCGCAATGACGCCGCCGCGATCGATGTCGCCGATCAGCGCCACCGGCGTATTGGTTTCGCGCGCAAAACCCATGTTGGCGATGTCGCTGGCCCGCAGATTGATTTCCGCCGCGCTGCCAGCCCCCTCGATCAGCACGATGTCGGCCTTCGCCCGCAAAATGTCGAAACTTTCAACGACCTTTTCGCGCAAACGCGGCTTCCAGCCTTGAAATTCATTGGCCCGCATAGAGCCCAGAACCTGGCCGCGCAAAACCACCTGGGCGCCGGTCTCGCTCTGGGGCTTGAGCAGGACCGGGTTCATGTGGACGCTGGGCTCGACGCCGGACGCGCGGGCCTGCAAGGCCTGGGCCCGGCCGATTTCGCCGCCGTCGGCGGCGATGGCGGCATTGTTCGACATGTTCTGCGGCTTAAATGGCAGAACTTTCATCCCGCGCCGGGTCAGCGCCCGGCACAGGCCCGCGACCAGCAGCGACTTGCCGACATCCGACGCCGTCCCTTGAAACATTAACGCGCGCGCGGGGTTACGCATCAGAATTCAATTCCCGCCTGGGCTTTGACCCCGGCGGCGAAATGATGCTTCACCGCCGTCATTTCGGTGACCAGATCGGCCGCCGCGATCAGTTCGGCCTTGGCGTTGCGTCCGGTGACGACGATGTGCAGGTCCGGATGGCGCGCCTGCAATCCCGCCACCACCTCATTGAGCGGCAGATAATCATAACGCAAGGCCACATTGAGTTCGTCGAGCACCAGCAGGCGGATGTCCGGATCGGCCATCATGTCGAGCGCCGTCGCCCAGGCCGCCCGCGCCGCCGCCACGTCCCGCTCGCGATCCTGGGTTTCCCAGGTGAAACCCTCGCCCATGGTCCGCCACACAACCTTGTCGCCGAAACGCGCGAAAACCCGTCGCTCTCCGGTCTCGAAGGCGCCCTTGATGAACTGCACGACGCCCACTTTCCAGCCTTGGCCGAGCGCGCGCAAAGCGAGGCCGAAGGCGGCGGTGGACTTGCCCTTGCCCGGCCCGGTGTGGACGATCAAAAGCCCCTTGGCGGCGATGGTCTTCGAGGCGACCTCGGCGTCCTGGACCGCCTTGCGCTTGATCATCTTTTCCTTGTGCCGGTTGTTTTCCGTCGCCGAATTCATGAAGCTCCCGAGATTTTCAAGCCGTCGCGCGCTCTTGTCGCGCCTGGCGGAAAAAAGGATCAATAGCACGAGGCGAAGACATGCGGCT
>JAKANG010000137.1 GCA_021812505.1 Pseudomonadota bacterium | reverse complement strand
GGCCTTTCGCGCCGTCGGCTCGACCATCTGCATCAGGCCAAAAGCCCCCGCGCCCGACCGGGCGACGGCGTTGAAGGCGCTTTCCTGCCGGGCGATCGCCAGCACCACCGGGCGGCTGGCCGAATTGGCGAGTTCGGAATAATTCGGCACGCCGTTGAGCGGGAAGGCCAGGCTGTCGATGGCGAGCCCGCGATGGAGCGCCTCCTTCCCCGCGATCAGCGCCGTATGGGCGTCGCTGCGGCTTTCGATCAGCTGCGACAAGGCGGCCATCTGTTCAGGCGCCGTGAGCGTCGCTGCGCTCTCCACCGCGAGTTGGCGCGCGGCGTCGTTTTCGCCCAAGGCGTAGAGCAGGTCGACCGCCTGCACCGGTTCCGCGCGCGCGTCGCCTTCCGCAGGCGTCGGCGCCGGCCGGAGCATGACCGGCTCCTCGCCGAGCTTGGCGCGCGCGATCTGGCCATAGAAAGTCTCGGTTTCATTGGCCGCGCGCGCATAGAAGGGTTTCGGGTCGCCGCCCAGCGCTTCAGCGGCGCGGCCCTGCCAATAGGCGGCGCGGCTGATGGAATGCGGCGTGCGCGCGAGCTGCGCCAGCTTGTCGAAGTGCTTTTCGGCCAGAGCGGGGTCTTTCAGGAACCGCAGCGCGATCCATCCGGCATGAAATTCGGCTTCGACCTGCGCGGCGTTGGTCGCCGCCGAATGTTCGGCGCAAATCCGGTAGGCGCGTTGATAATCGCCGGCGTCGAGCAGTTTGCGCGCCAGCAGCCGACGCTCGATCCACCAGTCGTCGGGACTCGCCAGCGCGGCCTGGTCGCGCGGCGCAGCCAGCATGAGCCTGGCCGCTTCGTCGAAATGCTCGGCGTGGCGCTCGGCGTGAATGCGCATGTAGAGCAGGCCCGGATCGTCGCGCAGGCTGGCGGGCGCGCGCGCCGAGACCTTGGCCCAAGAGGCGTCATGGGCGAGATCTGACTCGGCGCGATAAAGCGCCTGCCCATCCTTGCCGGCGAACGATGCCGCCCGTGCGGCGGCCGCGAACTGCTCGCGCAGCGCCAGACGATCGAGGCGGTAGATCCGATCGGCGGCGGAAAGCGCGCCGGAAAAATTCTTCAGCAGCCGTTTTTCCAGCGCGGGCGAAAGATCATCATTGCGCCAAAGGTCGCGGGCGATCCGCCCCGCCTCGTCGGCGCGGCCCGGATCGTTGCGCAGGAGCTCCGCGAAAGCGAGCCGCCCGGCGGCTGTCGTCGGCGGAAATTCCGCGAAATAGGCGGCGGCGCGCTCGGGCTTGGCGCCTTCCGAGCCCGCAAGCTCCTCGGCGCGCTTGCGCAACTGCCCGGTCGGCCAATCGGGATGGGAGCGGATGAATGCGGCGACCCGCTCCAACCCGGCCTCGCCAGGATGCATCCGCACCGCTGTCCATTCCAGGGCGTTGCGCGTCAACGCGTCCTTGGTCGTCAGGACCGCGTCGCCCGACAGGATTTCGCCCTCCGCGTAATAGCGCAGCGCATCGGCAGCGCCGCCAAGATCGCGTCCCTGCGCGACGCCCGGCGGCGTGGCGGCGGTTTCAGGCGCGGGAGCGCTGCTTTGGGGGACATCCGCCTTTGACTCTTCAGCCGTCTGCGACGGGAAGATATTCATGACGGGAAGGGAAAAGATATGCGAACGACGCGCGCTCTGCTGCAGAACTGGGACGGTCAAGCAGAAAGCGGCGACCAAAGCCGCGCCCTTGAGTCTCCGATCCCCCCGCAATATCCGCATCGAACCGCCTCGGTGGCCCGTTAATGAGGCGTTCAGCCTGCGCCGGGGAAATTAAGTTCAGGTTAACCAAGCTCACCGGCGGGAATCTCCCGCCATCGACGCGACGTGGGGCTATCGCCTCTTTCCGTCGCCGCAATCAGTCGCTATGAGTGACCGGGGCAAATAACCTGCCAAAAGCGGCGCCGATGGGGCCACAAAACGGCGACAAGCAGGACGGACGAGGCAATGGCGACAGATATGCGACTTCGGGGTTGGATGACGGCGCTGGTGACCCCTTTCAAGGACGCCGCCGTTGACGAAGAAGGCTTTCGCTCCCTGATCGAATGGCAGATCGAAAGCGGCATTCACGGCCTCGTCCCCGTTGGAACGACGGGCGAAAGCCCGACCTTGTCGCATGAAGAGCACAAGCGCGTGGTCGAGATCGCCGTCGCCCAGGCCGCCGGGCGCGTTCCGGTGATCGCCGGCGCCGGGTCGAACAACACGCGCGAGGCGATCGAACTCGCGGTCCACGCCGAAAAGGCCGGGGCCGATGCGGTGCTGGTCGTGACGCCCTATTACAACAAGCCCAATCAGGAGGGCCTGTTCCAGCATTTCAAGGCGATCGACGCCGCCATCGGCATCCCGATCGTGATCTACAACATTCCGCCGCGCTCGGTGATCGACATGTCGGTCGAAACGATGACGCGCTGCTATAGCGAATTGCGCAATATTATCGGCGTCAAGGACGCGACCGGCAATGTGGGGCGCATCTCCCTGCAGCGTCAGGCGATGGGGCCGGAGTTCCTGCAGTTTTCCGGCGACGACATAACCGCGCTGTCCTGCTTCGCCGCCGGCGCGGTGGGTTGTATTTCCGTGGTCTCGAACGCCGCGCCGCGCCCCTGCGCCGAGCTCTGGCGCGCGGCGGCCGCCGGCGATTACGCCCAGGCGCTCACCATCCAGGACAAGCTGACGCCGCTTCACGTCGCGACCTTCCTCGAGGCGGGCGTGACCGGCGCCAAGACAGGCCTGAATCTTCTGCGCAAGATCTCGGATGAAGTCCGGCTGCCGCTGGTGGGCTCGACCGCCAAGACCCGCGACGCCATCCGCGCCGCGATGATTCACGCGGGCGTCCTCACGGCGTGATCGCGTCGTCGACGGCCCATCATAGAGCGAACGATGTACGAACCAGTTGGCTTCCGCGTCGATGACAAGGCGGAGATGGTCGCGCTCATCCGCGCCTTCCCGCTCGGGTTGCTGATCGCGCCGCGCGCCGGCGAAGGATTTTTCGCCAGCGCCGATCTCGTTCCCTTCCTCATCGATGACGGAGGGATTGTCCTGCGCGCCCATGTCGCCGCGGCGAATCCGCTGTGCGCGGCGCTGGCCGAACCGCGCGATGTTCTCGTCGTCTTTCAAGGGCCGCAGGCCTATGTCAGCCCGACGCATTACCCGTCGAAACGGGCGCACGGCCGGGTCGTCCCGACATGGAACTACACGATGGTTCAGGCCGAGGGGATGGCGCGCCGGCGCGACGAGGCCGAGTGGAAGGCGGCGCAGAGCGCGGCCTTGACCTACCATCAGGAAAGCGGCCGCGCGGAGCCTTGGGCGCCCGCCGACGCGCCGGAAGCTTTCATCGCCGCCCAATTGCGCGCCATCGTCGGCGTCGAGATTGAGATTTCGTCGCTCAAGGGAAAATATAAGCTGTCGCAGAATCGGGACGACGCCGACCGAGACGGCGTGATCGCGGGCCTCGCGGCCGAAGGGCCGCCAGGAAGCGGCGCAGTGGCGCATTTCATGGCCGCCCGAAAGGAGCCCAGAACCCGTGGCTGAAAAAAAGCCCACCAATTTCAAGATCGTCGCCGACAACCGCAAGGCTCGTTACAATTACGAAATCGGCGAAACTTTCGAGGCGGGGCTCGCCTTGACCGGCACAGAGGTTAAAAGCCTGCGCACCGGACGCTCCACGATCGCCGAATCCTATGCAAGCGTGGACAAGAGCGGCGAAGTCTGGCTGGTGAACGCCAATATCCCCGAATATGCGGCCGGCAACCGCTTCAATCACGAGCCCAAGCGTCTGCGCAAGCTCTTGCTGAAACATCGCGAGATCGCCAAACTTGCGCAGGGCGTCCAAAGAGAGGGCATGACCATCGTGCCGCTCAAGCTGTATTTCAACGACAGAGGCCGCGCCAAGATCGAAATCGCGCTCGCCCGGGGCAAGCAGGCGCACGACAAGCGCGAGACGGAAAAGCAGCGTGACTGGAACCGCGAAAAATCCCGGCTCCTGAAACAGCGCGACTGACGGGGCGCGCCATGCCGGCCGACCGCATGAAGGAGCATCGGGGAGGCCGCATATGACCGAAAAGCCGCAAAGCCGCTTTTTCAAATCCAGCGACGGCCTGAACCTGCATGCGCTTGTCCTTGGCGACAAGACCGGCGCGGCGCCTGTCGTCTGCCTGCCCGGGCTCACCCGCCCCGCGCGCGACTTCGTGGTTTTGGCGAGTTTCCTCAGCGCCACCACCCAGCGCCAGGTCGTCTGCCTGGACTATCGCGGCCGCGGCGGCTCGGATTGGGACCCCGACTGGACCCATTATTCCTTCGCGACCGAATTTGCCGATAACCTCGTCGTGCTCGAAGGGCTCGGGATCGCCTCGGCGATCTTCCTCGGCCTGTCGCGCGGCGGCCTGCACGCGCTGACCCTGGCCGGCGCGCGGCCTGAAATGGTCAAGGCCCTGATCCTCAACGACGTCGGTCCGCAGCTCAATCCCGCCGGGCTCCTCCGGATCAAGAACTATATCGGCCGCCTGCCCCTGCTGCGCGACGTCGACGAAGCGGCGGCTTTTTTCAAAGACACGATGGGCGCGCATTTCCCGGCAGTGCCTGACGAGCATTGGCGCTTTTACGCCCAGAATTCGATGAACGTCACGCCGGAGCGGCTGCGCCTTTCCTATGATCCGCAACTGGCGCGGACGATGGAGAGTTTCGACCCCGAGGCGCCGCTCCCGGACTTCTGGCCGCAATTTGGCGGCCTCGGGATCCCGATCCTCGCCCTGCGCGGCGCAAATTCCGACCTCCTGACCCCGGAGGTTTTAAACGAAATGGCGGCGCGCAACCCCTTGTGCCAGATCCATGTCGTGCCTGGACAGGGTCACGCGCCGCTGTTGCTGGACTTTCCGACCCTTGAGCGGATCGCCGAATTCATCGTCGAGGCGGAAAAACCCGCCTGACCGTCACGCCTCGCGCGCGCCGGAGAAGGCCGTGGCGCCAAGCGGCGAGGTGAATGTGCCGGCCAGCGTGTCGCCATCGGCCTTGACGCTGAAGCCAATCGCGAAATTGCCCATCGGCGTTGGGACATGGGCCGTAAATTCGGCGGTATCCTCGGTGACCTGAAGATCGTTCAGCGGCGCCTCGCCGATCGGCGAGATCAGGCCGCCGGTGCCGTCGGCATTGATCCGCAGCGAAGGTGTCTGGACGCCGAAGGGCGTTTCCAGCGTCAATTTCCAGGTGCCGACGATTCCCATTTCTCCGTCCTTTGCGCAAGCGCTTGCCGTCGCGTTTCAGTTTCCGACGCGGGCGGCGCAATCATAACGGCAGGCGGCGCGCGCCGCCAGACGGGGGAAGTTGTGAATCACCAGCCCGCGATGCGAGAGCAGGAGCGTCCGGCGGCGCCGAATTCATAGCGGTCGCCGCAAGCATAGGCCACCGGCGGCACATGGCTCCGCTCGAACAGGTCGTAGCCTTCCTTGAGATTTCGCCAGAACCTTGTCCAGTCATGATGCGGCGGCGGCGCATTCGTCGTCGGGAGGAACGCC
>JAKANG010000136.1 GCA_021812505.1 Pseudomonadota bacterium | reverse complement strand
TTCAGCATGGCGCCCTTGCGCTCGCGCAGGAAATGCCAGGGCACGATGTTGGAATGATGCTCCATGATCGAGAGCACGATCTCGTCGCCCTCGCCGATATGGGCAAGGCCAAAGGACGAAGCGACGAGGTTCAACGCCTCGGTGGCGCCGCGCGTAAAAATGATTTCCTCGGTCGAGCCGGCGTTGAGGAAAGCGCGCATCTTTTCGCGCGCCCCCTCGAAGGCGTCGGTCGCGGCGTTGGCGAGATAATGCAAGCCGCGATGGACGTTGGAATATTCATGTTCGAAGACATGAACCATGCGATCGATCATGGCGCGCGGCTTCTGCGCCGAGGCCGCATTATCGAGATAGACCAAAGGCTTGCCATAGGGCCGCTCGGCGAGGATCGGAAAGTCGGCGCGGACTTTCTCGACATCGTAGGGCGCGATCTTTACGGGCGGGTTCATGCGAAATCTCCGCGCGCGAGCAGACGGGCGAGATCGGCCTTGAGCAGGTCGCGCAATTCCTCGTCGTCGAGAAGATCGAAAGCTTCCGCCGCAAAGGCTTCGACCAGGATGGCCCGCGCCTCCTCGCGCGGAATGCCGCGCGATTCCATGTAGAATACCTGGTTCTGGTCGAGCTTGGCCACCGCCGCGCCATGGCCGCAGGCGACATCGTCGGCGAAGATCTCCAGCTCCGGCTTGGCGGACATGGCGGCGTCGTCCGACAGCAGCAGCCCGCGGCACAGCATCTTGCCATCCGTCTTCTGGGCGTGCGGCGGCACGATGATCCTGCCCTGGAAGACGCCGTTCGCCTGATCCGCCAGAACATATTTGAACGTCTCGCGGCTGATGCAGGACGGCGCGTCATGGGTCAGGGCAAGCGTCGTGTCGGCGTGCTCGCGCCCGCGCAGCAACGCCGCGCCGGCGAGATGAACCTCGGCGTTTGCGCCGGCGCAGGAGATGAAGAGCTGGCGACGCAGGAAGGGCGCGCCGGCGAGAAAAGAAACCGCGCGCAGCCGCGCTTCTTCTTCGAGACGCGCCACGAAGGTCTGCACCTCGACCGCCGCGCCACCCTGCGCGCGGCAGGCGTAATCGAGCTCCGCGCCCCGGCCGAGGGACAGGAAGATCGCGCTGTCGCCAAAACCCTCGCCGCTCTCGGCGCGGGTTTCGAGGATCGCCGCGCGCGCGCCGTCGCCAAGGACAACGACTGTGCGGCCGAAGCGGCCGAGCGCGCCGAGCGCACCGTCAAGCGCGACCAGTTCGAAAACCGCGTCGATATGAACCTCGGGCGCGATCTCAAGCGCGAAGCCGCCCTCGGCGAAAGCCGTGTTGAGGTCGAGCAGGGCGTCCTCCGCGCCCTCGGCGAGGCGCTTCAGAATGGCGTCATCCGCCACCAGCGGACGGAGCTTGACGCCCTGGACGCAAGTCAGGTCGTCGGAAAGCTCGGGGCTGAAATAGCCGTCCACGGTCACGATCCGGAAGCGATCGACCGGCGCCAGCTTTTCCTTCGCCTGGTCCAGAACGGAGGCGTCGGGCCGTGAGGCGCGCGGCGGCGCCGCACGCAATTTCGCGCGCAGATCGGTATAGTGCCAGGCCTCATTGCGGCGCGACGGCAAGCCGGCGCGCGCGAAGCGCTCGAAAGCCGCCTGGCGTTGCGTGTCGGACCGCTCGGCCGAAAAGCTCTTGAGCAGGTCCTGTTCCGCCTGGGTTGGATTTTGCAGAATCGCGCCCATCATGCTGCCTCTTCGGCATAATCGGCATAGCCGCTTTTTTCGAGTTCAAGCGCCAGTTCCGGCCCGCCGCTCCGCACGATCCTGCCCTTGTGCATGACATGGACCGTGTCCGGCGCGATATAGTCGAGCAGGCGCTGGTAATGGGTGATGACAAGCAGGCCGCGCTCCTTCGAGCGCAAAGCGTTGACGCCTTCGGCGCAGATGCGCAGCGCGTCGATGTCGAGGCCCGAGTCCATCTCGTCAAGGATCGCGAATTTCGGCTCCAGCAGCGCCATCTGCAGGATTTCCATGCGCTTCTTCTCGCCGCCGGAAAAGCCGAGGTTCACCGGGCGCTTGAGCATATCCTGCGGAATGTTCAGCTTCGCCGCGGCCTCGCGCACCTTCTTCATGAATTCGGGCGTCGAAAGCTCCGCTTGCTCGCGCGCCTTGCGCTGGGCGTTCATCGCGGCCTTGAGGAAGGTCATGGTCGCGACGCCGGGAATCTCCAGCGGATATTGGAAGACCAGGAACAGGCCGAGCGCCGCGCGCTCCGCCGGCGTCTTGTCGAGCAGATCGACGCCGTCGAGCCTGATCGAGCCCTCGGTGACTTCATAATCGGCGCGGCCGGCGACGACATAGGACAGCGTCGATTTGCCGGAGCCGTTCGGGCCCATGATCGCGGCGACCTCGCCGTCCGCGACCTTGAGCGACAGGCCATCGATGATCTTCTTGCCGGCGACGGAAACGTGGAGATTTTTAACTTCAAGCATGACGAAACCCTGGAAACGTTTGATGCGAAGGCGGAACTGACCGTTCAGCCGGTCAGCCGACGCTGCCCTCAAGCGAAATGGCGATGAGCTTCTGCGCCTCGACGGCGAATTCCATCGGCAATTGCTGCAGCACGTCGCGGACGAAGCCGTTGACGATCAGCGCCGTCGCCTCCTCCGCCGAAAGTGCGCGCTGCATGCAATAGAACAGCTGGTCGTCGGAGATTTTCGACGTGGTCGCCTCGTGCTCGAAAACGGCCGATGAATTCTTGGCCTCGATATAGGGCACGGTATGGGCGCCACAGGCATTGCCGATCAGCAGCGAGTCGCAATTGGTGAAATTGCGCGCGTTGACCGCCTTGCGATGGGCCGAGATCTGACCGCGATAGGTGTTCTGCGAATGGCCGGCGGCGATGCCTTTGGAAATCACCCGGCTCGACGTATTGGCGCCGAGATGAAGCATCTTGGTGCCCGAATCGACCTGCTGATAGCCGTTCGAGATCGCAATGGAATAGAACTCCCCGCGCGAAAAATCGCCGCGAAGGATGCAGGATGGATATTTCCAGGTGATGGCCGAGCCCGTCTCCACCTGCGTCCAGGAAATCTTCGAGCGCGCGCCGCGGCAGTCGCCACGCTTTGTGACGAAATTATAGATGCCGCCCTTGCCCTCGCTGTCGCCGGGATACCAGTTCTGCACCGTCGAATATTTGATCTCGGCGTCGTCGAGCGCGACGAGTTCGACCACAGCCGCGTGCAGCTGGTTCTCGTCGCGCTGCGGCGCCGTGCAGCCCTCGAGGTAGGACACGTAAGAGCCCTTGTCCGCGATGATCAGCGTGCGCTCGAACTGTCCGGTGTTGCGCTCGTTGATGCGAAAGTAAGTCGAAAGCTCCATCGGACAGCGCACGCCCGGCGGCACATAGACGAAGGAGCCGTCGGAAAAGACCGCCGAATTGAGGGTGGCGAAGTAATTGTCGGTCACCGGCACGACTGAGCCGAGATATTTCTTCACCAGTTCGGGGTGGGTCTTCACCGCTTCGGAGATCGGGCAGAAGATCACGCCGGCCTTGGCGAGCTCCGCCTTGAAGGTCGTGGCGACCGAGACCGAGTCGAACACGGCGTCGACCGCGACCTTGCGGGCGTTCGGATCCGCCTGCACGCCGCCGAGGATTTCCTGCTCGCGCAGCGGAATGCCGAGCTTTTCATAGGTGCGCAGCAGCTCGGGATCGACCTCGTCGAGCGACTTCGGACCTTCGGCGGTTTTCGGGGCCGAGTAATAATAGAGATCCTGATAGTCGATCGGCGGATAATGGACGCGCGCCCATTGCGGCTCGGCCATGGTCTGCCAGCGGCGAAAGGCGTCGAGCCGCCATTCGGTGAGCCATTCGGGCTCGTTCTTCTTGGCCGAGATGAACCGGACGATGTCCTCGTTCAGGCCCTTGGGGGCCTTTTCCGATTCAATATCGGTCGTGAAACCGTATTTATATGCGTCAACGTCAAGCGTTTTGACCTTGTCGACAGTCTCCTGGACAGCCGCCATTGCGTATCTCCTCACCTAACGCGGGTTCAAGGCCCGCTGGTTGAGTTATGTGATGAAGCGGATCAGATCCGGCGCCTGCCCCGCATTCGCTCATGCACTCTAGCGAATATTTCCAAAAAGCGCACCCCCTCTTCGGACGACGAATTCCAGCCGAGGCTGACGCGCAAGGCGGCGCGCGCGAGGTCCGGCGGAACGCCCATGGCGGCGAGCACATGGGAGGACGCCACCTTTCCCGAGGAACAGGCCGAGCCGGACGACAGCGCCACGCCTTCAACATCGAAGGCCGCGACCAAAGTTTCCGCCGCGAGTCCCGGAAGGGCGAACGCCAGACTATTGGCGACGCGCGCCGCCTCACCTCCCAATATGGCGGCCTCGGGCGCGATTTCCAGCACGCCAGCCTGCAAAAAGTCGCGCATTTCCGCGAGCCGCGCGGCTTCGCTTTCGCGCTGCGTTTCGGCTTCCGCCAGGGCGGCGGCGAAACCTGCGAGCGCCGCTACATTCTCAGTGCCGCCGCGCAGGCCCCGTTCCTGGCCGCCGCCGCGGATCAGAGCGCCTTCCGGCATGGCGTCGCGGGAGCGAAAGGCGAGCGCGCCCACACCCTTGGGCCCGCCAAGCTTGTGGCTGGAAAGGAAGATCGCATCGGCGCCGGTTTCGGCGAAGCCGCAAGGGATGCGTCCGAAAGCCTGGACCGCGTCGCAGACCACCAACCCGCCGGCGGCATGGACCCTTTCGGCGGCTTCCGCGACGGGCTGGATCACGCCGGTCTCGTTGTTCACCGCCTGCAAGGCGAGAATGGGGCGAGCGCCAGGCGCGTCAGCGAGGCGCGCATTCAGGTCGTCGAGATCGAGCCGCCCCTGCGGGTCGAGCCGCACCGGCGCGACATGTTCAGCGGCGAAGGAATGACCGGCCTGAACGCAGGGATGTTCGCCAGCGCCGACCAGCAGGCGTCCACCCTCGCGCGGACGCAGCGCGGTCGCCGCCGCCTCGGTCGCGCCCGAGACGAAGATGACGAGATCGGGGCGCGTCCGAAGCGCCCTGGCGATGGCCGTCCGCGCGCCTTCGACCAGCGCGCGCGCGGCGCGGCCCTCGGCATGAACGCTGGAGGCGTTGCCGGCGTCGAGCGCCGCAGAAAGGGCGGTTCGGGCTGCAGGCCGCAGAGGCGCGGTCGCATTATAGTCGAAATAGATGCGGCTCATGGGTTGACCGGCAGTAACGGCTTGCGAGCGGGACTTATCCACCGCCCGGGCGCCCTCATCAACCCGCTTTTTTGTCTTTGCCTCGCCTCGCCTGCCCCAAAAAAGCCAAGCTCGCGCGCTGGACGTGGCGAACGATCAGACCAGATCCCTGAGCCTCATCAGGTCGATCGTGTCGCCCGTGAAATAACTGACGACCCCGCCCGCCACAATTCCCCAGAAGAGAATGTTCAAGCTTCTTTTCACAATGAAGATCAATGAAGCGGCGGAATCCCTTCGCTCGCGCGACGGAACGCTCTGATCTTCGAACTGAAGAGGAAAATGACCCATCGTTCCACCTCGAAAACAATTCTCAGATGG
>JAKANG010000135.1 GCA_021812505.1 Pseudomonadota bacterium | reverse complement strand
TGATCTCGAACCAGCAGGGCTCGGACTTTACCGCCAACATCCTGACCGTCGGCCTGCGGCTGCAGCAATAGATGCGCCGGCGAGGCCTCAAAGGCTGCCGACGATCCGCTTCAGCTCGGCGCGGAAACCCGGCTCAATGTCCGGCCGCGCCAAGGCAAAGGCGACATTGGCGGCGAGGAAGCCGATTTTCGAGCCGGTGTCATAGGTCTTGCCGTCGAAATGGCGGGCGAAGAATTTCTGGGCGCCGGCCAGTTCGATCATCGAATCGGTGAGCTGGATCTCGCCGCCCGCGCCCTTCTGGCCCTTGCCGAGCAGGTCGAAAATTTCGGGCTGCAACACATAGCGCCCGGAAATGATGTAATTCGAGGGCGCGGTTCCCTTCGGCGGTTTCTCCACCATGCCGGTGATTTCGAAAGCCGCGCCATGATCCTGGCCCTTGGCGACCACGCCATACTGGTGGGTCTCGCCCATCGGGACCTGCTCGACGGCGATGACATTGCCGCCAAGCTCGTCATAGCTGTCGATGCACTGCTGGAGGCAGCGCTTTCCGCCCGCCCCCGGAAGCGTGATCATGTCGGGCAGGAGCACGGCGAAAGGCTCGTCGTCGATGACTTCGCGGGCGCACCAGATGGCGTGGCCGAGGCCGAGCGGCTCCTGCTGGCGGGTGAAGCTGGTGGCGCCGGCCGCCGGCAGCGCCGCGCGCAAATCCTCGAGCTCCTTCATCTTGCCCCGGCGGCGCAGGGTTTCCTCAAGCTCGTAGGCGACGTCGAAATGGTCCTCGATCACCGCCTTGTTGCGGCCGGTGACGAAGATGAAATGTTCGATGCCCGCCTCGCGCGCCTCCTCGACGCAATGCTGCAGGACCGGGCGGTCGACGACGGTCAACATTTCCTTGGGAACGGTCTTGGTGGCCGGCAGGACGCGCGTGCCAAGGCCCGCGACAGGGAAAACCGCTTTACGAACAGGCTTTTTCGACATGGTGGATTCGCTTTTGGAGGATTGGCTTTTGGGCAATGACGGAAATTCGTGACGAGACGGCGCCTTTTAGCACCGGAGGATTTCTTGCGCCAAGACCCGTTAAAATTCGTCTATTTGATTTTCGTCCCTTCGTTCGGCGCAATTTGTGGGTTAAGAGGGCGCGCAGACTCCCGAAACGGCAGGATGAAAGATGACCGTTCTCGTGACCGGCGGCGCCGGCTATATCGGCTCGCACATGGCCTATGAACTGATCGACGCCGGCGAAAAGGTCGTCGTGCTCGACAATCTCTCGACGGGCCGGCGCGCCTCGGTCCCGCCGCGGGCCGAACTCGTCATCGGCGATTTCGGTGATGAGACCCATGTCAGGGATCTCATCAACAGCCGCAAGATCCAGTCCATCATCCATTTCGCCGCCAAGATCGTGGTGCCGGAATCGGTCGCGGACCCTCTCGGCTATTATCGGAACAACACGGCCTCCGCCCGCAGCCTGCTCGCCAATGCGGTCGAGAACGGCGTCAAGCATTTCATCTTTTCCTCCACCGCCGCCGTCTATGGCGAGCCCGAACAGAATCCGGTCACGGAAGACGAGAGCCTGAAACCGGTTTCGCCTTATGGCCGCTCGAAGCTGATGGTCGAATGGATGCTGGAGGACGTCGCCCGCGCCCATGACCTCCGCTATGTGGCGCTGCGCTATTTCAACGTCGCCGGCGCCGATCCGAAGGGCCGCACCGGCCAGTCCACCCCCAACGCCACCCATCTGATCAAGGTCGCCGTCCAGGCGGCGCTCGGCCTGCGGCCCGGCATGGAGGTCTTCGGCGCCGATTATCCCACGCCCGACGGCTCCTGCCTGCGCGATTACATCCAGGTCACCGATCTCGTCCGCGCCCATATGGACGCCCTGCGCCATTTGCGCGCGGGGGGCGAGAGTCTCGTCTGCAACTGCGGCTACAAGCGCGGCTATTCGGTGCTGGAAGTGATCGAGACGGTGAAAAAGGTCTCGGGCGTCGATTTTCCGGTCAAGATTTCGGGCCGGCGTCCCGGCGACCCCGCGGCCATCGTCGCCGCCAACGAGCGCGCCCGGGAATGGCTGGGCTGGACGCCGATCCACGACAATCTGGAAGAGATTGTCCGCCAGGCGCTCGCCTGGGAGAAGAAGCTCATGGCGGAAAAGAAGGAAGCGGCCGAGGCCTGACGGGGGCCGCGCCCGCAGGCGGCGCAGCGCCGCCGGCCGCCTATCGGCGCTGCGCCAGGAGCTGAACCGGCGTGATCGCGCCGGTCTCGAGACCCGCATGCATGTTCGCGACCTTTTGCGGCGCATCCTTCCCCATGACGATATGAAGGCCGAGCGGCGGCGGCCCTCCAGCGGCGAGACGCGCCTTCAGAACCCTGAAGAATTCCAGGGCGAAGTCGCGTTTGCCCGTCTCCTCCAGAACGTCGAACCCGCTGGCGTCCAAGGCTTCGCGATAGTCCGTGGGCGACCCGACAAAGGACGTCGTTTCATCGCTCGCCCAGGCGACCGGATAGGTCAGCGGCTCTCGGCCGCTTCGCATGACGTCATAGACGACCAGAAAGCCGCCCGGCTTCATCACCCGCGCGATTTCGGAAAAGAGCGCCGCCTTGTCGGCGATGTTCATGCCGACATGCAGCATGGTGGCGCGGTCGAAGCTCGACTCTGCATAGGGCGTGGCGAGCGCGCTCGCGACCTTGAGGCTGATGCGTCCGTCGAGGCCCAGATGGCGGTTCAGCTTCTCGCCGACCTCGACAAACTCCGGCGTGATATCCACGCCCGCAACCTCGCAGCCATGGGCGCTCGCGAGAAAACGAGCGGTTCCGCCCAGACCGCACCCAATATCCAGAACCTTCAGTCCCGGACGAAGCCTCAGTTGCTCGGCAACGGCCCTCGTCGCGGCGCGGCCGCCCAAATGGAACTCGTCCACGCTGGCGAGTTGATCGATCTCCGTGGCCTCGGACACATTCCTGAGCGCGGCCAGGCCGGCGAGGATCGCGCTTTCCAGCGTCCCGTGCGTATAATGCCCGGCGACCTGCTGCTCTATCGACCCCATGGCTGGGTCTCCTTTCCTGATGAGCCGGAAGCCTCGGCGGACTTCCGGGCGCAAGCTAACGCCGTCCCCAGCCACGATTCCACTCCTGAATCTGTAGTGCGCCGGCGGCCAAAATGCGGCACAATGGCCGACATGAAATCTTATGGGCAGTTCTGTTCCATCGCCAAGGCGCTCGAGGTCGTGGGCGAACGATGGACTCTGCTGATCCTGCGGGAGCTGATCTGCGGCGGCTCGCGGTTCAACGAGATCCATCATGGCGTGCCGCGGATTTCGCCGTCTCTTCTGTCGAAGCGGCTGGGTTTCCTGGAAAGCGAGGGCATCATCGAGCGTGTCGGGACGACGGGCGGCTTTCAGCTCACGGCAGCCGGATGGGAGCTGAAGCCTGTCGTCGAACTGCTCGGGGTCTGGGGACAAAGATGGGCGCGGGGCCGGCTGGAAGACGATGATTTCGACCCCGACCTTCTGATGTGGGACATCCGACGGCGCATCGCTGTGGAGAAGCTTCCGCCGGAACGGATTTGCCTGTGCTTCGCCTTCACCAACGCGCCCCAGGAAAAAGCGTCCTACTGGCTCCTCGGGTCTTCGGACGGCGTGGAGCTTTGCGTGACGGACCCGGGACATGACGTGGACCTGTTCATCACGACCGACGTCCGAACCATGACGCGGGTCTGGAACGGCGACCTGCCCCTCGCGGAAAAGATCGAGGACGGTTCGATCGACCTGCATGGTCAAACCAGTCTGCGTAGAAAATTCCCATCCTGGCTGCAGCTCGGCATATTCGCCCATGTCGCGCCCGCCGTCGACGGCGGGATGAGGCGGGAATCCGAACCTCCAGCGATCAGCCCGCCTCCCGCTCCGTCGCCTGAAGAGCCCAATCCAGATAGGCCGGGTCGCCGGCAAGGATCGGCAGCGCGATGATTTCCGGCGTTTCATAACTGTGCATTTCGCGGATCGCGGCGGCGATGGCGATGAAATCTTCCCGGCGCGCCTTGGCCGAGAGCAGATATTCCTTCTCCTTGGCTGGCGCGCCCTTCCAGACATAAAGGCTTTTCACCGGCGCGATCTGGACGCAGGCGGCGAGTTTCCGCTCAACCAGAGCCTCGGCCATGTCCTCGGCGCGGATCTCGTCGTCGATCGTTGTCTGCACGAGGCAGAAACCGCTCATATCCATCCCGAAACCTCCGTCCGAACCACGTCGGCGATGACGTCCATTCCGCCGACGCTATCGTTCAGACATGGCAAGAGAGCGAAATCCTCGCCGCCGGCCTCGACAAAGGCGCGGCGGTTCTCGACGCCGAGCTCCTCCAGCGTTTCCAGACAATCCGCGAAAAAGCCCGGCGCGATCACGGCGATCTTCTTCACGCCCTGCGCCGGCAGCGCCTTCACCGTGTCGATCGTATAGGGCTTGAGCCATTCCTTCGGCCCGAAGCGCGACTGGAAGGTCATCAGCAGTTTTTCGCTCAAGCCGGTCGCATCGCCGAGCAGCCGGGTGGTCTTGGCGCAATGGCAATAATAGGGATCGCCCTTGTCGAAATAGTCCCGCGGAATCCCGTGCCAGGACACGACGATCCTGTCCGGCGTGAAATCGAGGCGCTTCAATCCCTGTCGCAGCGCGGCCGCGACCGCCCCGATATACGTCGGGCGGTCGTAAAAGGGCGCGGCGATCCGCAGGGCCGGCTGCCAGCGCATTGCCTTCAGGGCGTCGAAGGCGCGGTCGGCGACCGTGGCGCTGGTGGCGGCGCAATATTGCGGATAAAGCGGGACGACCAGAAGCCGGTCGCAGCCCTGGACCTGGAGCGCGGCGATGCGCGAGGCCATGGACGGCAAGCCATAGCGCATGGCCCAGTCCACCACGATTTTTTCTCCCGCCGGCCCGAATTCGCCCGAGGCGATTTTTTGCGCGAGCTTTTCGGCCTGGGACCGGGTCACGGTTTTCAGCGGCCCTTCATTGCGCTCCCTGTTCCAGATCGCCGCATAATCCTTGCCTTTTCGCGCGGGCCGAGTCATCAGAATGACCAGATGCAGCAAAGGCAGCCAGAACGGGCGCGGCGTCTCGATCACCCGGCGGTCGGACAGAAATTCGGCAAGATAGCGGCGCATCGGCCAATAGCCCGTCCCCTCCGGGGTGCCGAGATTGACGAGCAGCACGCCGATCTTGCCATGGGCGACCGGCGGATGGTGGGAGGGCGCGAAAGACATCAAAACCTCGGAACTTGATCGGCGTCAAAGTAGCCGGTTCTTATACGTGTCAGAAGGCCCCATGAGCGCACTTTCGTCACATCTGGTCCTCGCCGAAAAGGCGGTGCCGCGATACACCAGCTATCCGACCGCGCCCCATTTTTCCGAGGCCGTCGGGCCGGAGCTCTACGCCGCCTGGCTCGCCGAGCTGCCGGCCGAGACGCGCCTGTCGCTTTATCTTCATGTGCCCTATTGCCGCGAGCTGTGCGCCTATTGCGGCTGCCACACCCGCGCGACGAAACGGCAGGAGCCGCTCGACGCCTATGCCGAGACCCT
>JAKANG010000134.1 GCA_021812505.1 Pseudomonadota bacterium | reverse complement strand
GACTTCATCGACAGCTATATCGAGCTGAAGATGGCCGATGTCTATCGCATGGAAATGACGCCGCACCCGGTCGAATTCGACATGTATTATTCCGACTGATTTGGGCGTCGGACCTCCACAATTCGGCCCGCGCGGCGTGAAGGGCGGGCCGCCTTTTCGTTGGCGTCGAGAGGCGGAGACAGGGCGGAGCGCTGGGCCGCCGCCTCCCGGCGCGCGAACCGCAACGTCCGAATAGAGGGGCGAATTACGACGCCTTCCTATCGATCCCGCACCACCACCCATTGAGCTGATGTCGCGCTCCGCGCGCAGCTTGGCGACTTCGCGCCGCAGACGCTCGATTTCAAGCTGCTCGGGCTTCATCTGCCCCTGACCAGGAAAGGCGGCGGCTGGATCAGCCGCCAATTCCTTCACCCACCGCCGCAGCATGTTTTCGCGCAGCTCCAGATCCCGGGTCGCCTGAGCCACGCTTACGCCGCGCTCGCGAACCAGCCGAACCGCCTCGACCTTGACCTCCCGACTGAACTCACGTCGCCCCGTGCTCCACCTCCGGCTCCGTAAAACACCTTATCTTGGCGTCCACGAAACCGGCAGCAGCTCAGATCGCATTCCTTGGCTGGCGCGCCCGCCTGTTCCGCCTTGTGTCTTCGAAGTCACGAGTTTCGCGCCCTCGCCGGTCA
This sequence comes from Pseudomonadota bacterium, assembly GCA_021812505.1. The sequence goes on along the minus strand of JAKANG010000134.1, from coordinate 4,899 downwards.
CGGCGAGGGCCGTTTCGATCGCGCGATCGTCAGGCGGCGATTCTCTCGATGTCGCGTCTGGCGGCGGCGATGCCCTCGGCCCGACGGTCTTCGCCAAGCGCGATGCCTTCGGCGCGGATGAAGGTCACGTCTTCGATCCCGAAGAAGCCGAACACGCCGCGCAGATAATTTTCCTGATGGTCGAGAAAGGCGATCGGCGTTTCGGGTCCATAATAGCCGCCGCGCGAAGAGGCGACGACGATCCTTTTGCCGCCGGCAAGGCCGACCGGTCCATTTTCGCTGTAGCGGAACGTCTTGCCCGCGACCGCCAGGCGATCAATCCAGGCCTTGAGCTGACTGGGGATGGAAAAATTATACATGGGCGCGCCGATCACAACGATGTCCGCCGCCAGAAACTCGTCAAGCGCCGCCTGTCCCGCGGCGAGATCGCGCTGCAGCGCGGGCGTCTCCGTCGCGCCGCCCTGCGCGGCCGCGAGATGCGCGCCCGAAAGGTGGCCGACCGGTTCGGCGGCAAGGTCGCGATAGGTCACCTTTGCCTGGGGATGGCGGCGCCTTTCGGCGGCGACGATTTCCGCCGAAATCAGACGGCTGACCGAGCCCGGCCCGAGAATGCTGGAATCGACATGCAGGAGTTTCATGGTCTGGCCCTTTCGCCTGGGATCGCAAGGTCGCTTTCGGGGTGAAGGCCGCCTCGATCGCGACTGGGCCGAAATCTGGCAAGGAGAGCGCCCTCCGAACAGTCGAATAATTCTGTATAAATTATTCGATTTTTCAGAAAAGATCGGATTTCAGATTTCCGCGGCGCCAAAAGCGGCCTTGTCCCGCGCCCCGCAGGCGATGAACTGCCGCAGGAGCCAGGACGCGGCGGGGCCCGGCGGCGCGTCACGGCGATAGATCGCGGAAAGGCTGATGGCGCCGCCTGGGAAATCCGGCATGGCGAGCCGCATCAAGGCCCCGGAGGCGAGGTCCGCCTCGACCATGGGGAGCGGCATATTGCCCCAGCCGATCCCTTCGCGCAGCAGCGCGTGTTTGGCGCCGAGATCGGCAAGCCGCCAGGTCCGCCGGCTCAAGACCCCAAAATCGCGGCCCTCGGTCAAAGCCGAGCGGTCGGTCAGCACCAGCTGGACATGATCGAGGCCGGCGCCCGGCGGAAGCGTTCCAAGGCGCGCCAATGGGTGATCCGGCGCCGCGACGGGAACGAGCTCAACCGAACCCACGACAATTTTTTCCAACTCGTCGTGGCCGAAGGAAAGCGGGCCGCTGACGCCGAATACCGCGCGGCGATCCATCACCAGACTCGCCACCCCTCCCAAGGCCTCGATCGACAGGCGCAAGGTCACGGAGGGGAACTCCTCGCTGAAGGCGCGCAAAAGACTCGCGAGCCTTGCCGGCGGAACCATCACATCGACGGCCAGACGGACCTCGGCTTCGAGACCGTCGAGCATGCCCTTGACCTTGGCGCGCAAGCCGTCCACGCCTTGGGCGATGCCGCGCGCCTCGGCTGAGACGGCGCGCCCCGCTTCGGTCAGGCGCGGCTTTTTGGTGCCCTCGCGCTCGAACAGGGCGAGGCCAAGTTGCGCCTCAAGATTGTCGACGCCATAGCTGATGACCGAAACGGCGCGGTTCAGTTTGCGCGCGGCGCCGGCGAAACTGCCGGTCTCGACCACCGCGAGAAAGATTTGCAGCTGATCGAAGGTCGGGACGCCGGGACCGGACATTTCAATTTCCTCGAATAGAATATCCAATTTTATCCAGATACACAGAAAAGAAAAAAGGATTAAATCAAGCTCAAATCGTCGCGGCGCGTGCTGCGGCCCTTCTCAATCAGGGAGATCATCGATGATCGGCATCCGTCCCTTCGACAGCCTCGGCCATGCGGACCATGGTTGGCTCGACGCCAGGCATCATTTCTCTTTCGCCGATTATTTCGACCCGGCGCGCACCCGCTGGGGCGCGCTTCGGGTATGGAATGACGACACGATTCAACCCGCTTCCGGTTTCCCCACCCATCCGCACCGCAATATGGAAATCGTCACCTTCGTGCGCCAAGGCGCGATCACCCATCGCGACAGCCTGGGCAACCAGGGCCGAACCGAGGCCGGCGACGTCCAGGTGATGTCGGCGGGCGCGGGCATCGCCCATTCCGAATATAATCTGGAGCCGGGCGTCACCCGGATTTTCCAGATCTGGATCGAACCGACCCGGTACGGCGACGAGCCGAGCTGGGGGACCCGTCCGTTTCCACGCGGCGCGCGCGCCGGCGGTTTCGTGACCCTGGCATCGGGCTTCGCCGAAGACAGCGACGCTTTGCCGATCCGCGCCGAAGCCCGCGTCGTCGCCGCCACGCTCAAAGCGGGCCAGAAGGCCGACTATCGCACCGACAAAAGCCGGCGCCTCTATCTCGTGCCGGCGACCGGCGCGGTCGAAATCGAAGGCCTGCGCATCGGCGCCCGCGACGGCGCAGCGATCAAGGACGTCGACGTGGTTTCGGTCAAGGCGCTGGAAGACAGCGAGATCGTTCTCGTCGACGCCAGCGATCCCGACCTGGCCTGATCCGGGGATGCGTGCGGCGGCGTCAAGACGCGGAATGCGAAGCGACGCCGCCGCACCCTCGAAGAAGAGGGTGTTGATCCATTGGCTCCCGTCGCAGCCTTTGCGAAGGAAAGACTGAATGGAGTCGCGGCGGGAAGGTGGTCGTTCTGGCGAACGCAGCCGGCGCCGCGCCGCCCTTGAGGGCGATTCCTGGGGAGTTCTCGAAAGAGTACAGTTCGATCGCTCTCACCGAGCACGGCGAATCGCCGAATTGCTCATTTGTCAGGCTGAGACCGCCTGGCTTAAATCGCTTCATGTCTCCCAAGCCGCCCTCCGCCTTCATCATCTGCCTGGCCTCCGCCCTCGCGCTCGCGGCGGCGATGGGCGTCGGGCGCTTCGCCTTCACGCCCATGCTGCCGCTGATGGTTCGCGACGGCCATCTGAGGATGGAGGCCAGTCCCTGGCTCGCGGCTGTCAATTATCTCGGCTACCTCATCGGCGCCCTCACGGCCGGCCGATTGCCCTGGAGGCCAGCCCAAAGCGCGAGGGCCAGCCTTCTGGGCGTGGCGATCGTCACGTCCGCCATGGGCGCGACGGCGCAATTGTCGCTCTGGCTTGCGCTGCGCGGTCTTGCCGGCGTCTTCAGCGGCTGGGCTCTGGTCGGCGTCAGCGCCTGGGCCATGGCCGAACTGGCGCGGGCGCGACGGCCGCGCCTGGCCGCCTTTGTTTACGCCGGCGTGGGAACGGGCGTGGCGTTCGCCGGGATTTTCTGCCTGGTCGCCGCGCGGCCGGGCGTCTCTTCCGCGCAACTCTGGCTTGAGTTGGGCGCTTTGACGCTGATCGTCATCACCGCGCCATTGCTGTTCATGCGCGGCGGGCTGGAGCCCGTTTCTCGCGCTCCGGCGGCCGACGGGCGAAAGGCGCGCGATACGGGCCTCCTGACCCTTTGCTATGGCGTGTTCGGCTTCGGCTATATTTTGCCGGCGACGTTCCTGCCGGCTCTGGCGCGTCAGATGATCGACGATCCGCATGTGTTCGGCATGGTCTGGCCGGTGTTTGGAGGCGCCGCCGCGCTCTCGACGCTTGTCGGCGGCGCGAGCCCGATACAGTCCAACCGCCTGCGCGCCTGGGCCATTTGCCACGCGCTCATGGCGCTGGGCGCGCTGTTGCCGAGCATCTGGCTGACGCCGGTCAGCCTTGCCGCGTCGGCCCTGTTCGTCGGCGGGACGTTCATGGTCGTGACCATGCTCGGTTTGCAGGAGGCGCGGATGCGCGATCCGGATCATGCCGCCGCGGCCTTGGGCCGGATGACCGCGGCCTTCGCGCTCGGCCAGTTCGCCGGTCCGCTTGCGCTGACCTTCGCCCCTTCTGGCGGCCCCGGCCTCAACCTCGGCCTGCGCGTCGCCGGCGCGGCGCTGCTTCTCACCGTTCCCGCGCTTTGGAGACTCGGCGGGCGACGGAGACCGACGCCATTCTAGCTTGCGAATTTTCCTCATCGGCGCGGGAGGCGCGCCGACCCCGCAGACGTTCGGATTTCATGCCGGCCGTCAGCGGCGGGTCGAACGATACGGTTGCCCCATAGTCGGGCGCAAACGGCAAGCGATATTCTCCTCTGGGCCTTGACGGGCGGTAAGCGACTCCAGACCAAATGTCCGGTTGCAAATGGCTGCGGCCTCGTTTGCGCCAGCAAGGTCGCGCCGCCATCGGGCGCAATCTTGAGATCGCGCAAGGAGCGAGCTACTGTGTATCGAGACCCAAAGGTTTCATGGGCGAGGTGCATTCGAGCCTCGGCGCAACCTGGAGCTATGGCTATGAAAACCAGCGGCAGATTTCTTTCGGCGGCGTCGGTGGTTGTCGGCGTCACAATCGCGGCGCCCTTTTCGGCCATCGCCCAGAGTGCGCAAGGCGGCATGGGCCCCGGCATGATGCGAAGCGACGGCGCGTCGGACGGCATGAACTCGAATGCGCCCCGTGGCGGGACGCCACAAGGCATGATGGGCTCCGGAATGACGGGCTCCGGCATGATGATGGGCTCCGGCATGATGATGGGCTCCGGCATGATGCGTGGCGGCATGGGGTCAGGCATGAAATGTCCGATGATGGACGGTGGAATGGGCGGAGGGATGATGGGCCAGGGCATGACGGGCTCAGGCATGGCGACGGGCGCCCCAGCCGGTCTTTTTGGATCGCGCGTCACTCCGATGATGAACCTGTCCGTCGACGATGTCCGCGCCTATCTCGACGTGCAACTCGATCGCCTCCACAACGCCCGGCTAAAGATCGGGAACGTCAGCGCCGAAGGCGGGACCATTACCGCCGATATCGTCACTGTCGACAACTCGCTCGTTCAGCGACTGAAAGTAAATC
>JAKANG010000133.1 GCA_021812505.1 Pseudomonadota bacterium | reverse complement strand
CGAAACGCCGGTCGATCCGGCTCATTCACATGCCTCCCAGGTGGTCGGCGACAGTGAAAATGTCCTTGTCGCCGCGCCCGGACAGGCCGAGCACCATTAGGTGGTGCTTCGGCTTTTTCGGCGCGAACTCGACGCTTTTCGCCAGGGCGTGGGCCGGCTCCAGCGCCGGAATGATGCCTTCGAGCTTCGAGCAGAGCTGGAAGGCGTCGAGCGCCTCCTTGTCGGTGGCGGAAAGGTAAGTCACCCGGCCGTTTTCCTTGAGCCAAGCGTGTTCCGGGCCGATGCCCGGATAGTCCAGCCCCGCCGAGATCGAATGGCCTTCGAGAATCTGGCCGTCGTCGTCCATCAGGAGATAAGTGCGGTTGCCATGCAGCACGCCCGGACGCCCGCCGGCTAGCGACGCCGCATGGCCGTTGGGGACATTCAGACCGTAACCCGCCGCCTCGACGCCGTAAAGCTCGACCGAAGGATCGTCGAGGAACGGATGGAACAGGCCGATGGCGTTGGAGCCGCCGCCGATACAGGCAAAGAGTGAATCCGGCAGCCGGCCTTCCAGCTCCATCATCTGCTTGCGGGTCTCGTCGCCAATCACGCATTGGAAATCGCGCACCATGGCCGGATAGGGATGCGGCCCGGCGGCGGTGCCGATGCAGTAAAAAGTGTCGTCGACATTGGTGACCCAGTCGCGCAGCGCCTCGTTCATGGCGTCCTTGAGGGTGCGCGCCCCGGACTGGACCGGAATGACCTTGGCCCCGAGCAGGTTCATGCGGAAGACATTGGGCTTTTGCCGTTCGACATCGACCGCGCCCATATAGACCACGCATTCGAGGCCGAAACGCGCGCAGGCGGTGGCGGTGGCGACGCCATGCTGTCCGGCGCCCGTCTCGGCGATGATCCGCTTCTTGCCCATGCGCAGCGCGAGAAGAATCTGGCCGAGCACATTGTTGATCTTATGCGCGCCGGTGTGGTTCAGCTCCTCGCGCTTGAAATAGATTTTCGCGCCGCCGAGCCTTTCGGTCATGCGCTCGGCGTAATAGAGCGGGCTCGGCCGCCCGACATAATGGGTGAGCAGATGTTTCAACTCGGCGTGATAGGCCGGATCCTGGCGCGCCTCGTCATAGGCCTTTTCCAGAGACAGGATCAGCGGCATCAAGGTTTCGGCGACGAAACGCCCGCCAAATATGCCGAAATGGCCACGCGCGTCGGGCCCCTGACGCAGGGAATTGGGCGATGAAAGATTCATGTCTCTTGCTCGTGACCCTCGCGCGCCGATGGAGCGATGGAGCGGAAAAAACCATGTGGACCTGCTCTCTTAAACGCTTCCCGCGGCGAGGCCAAGATGATCTTGCGCGCGGCGCCGGCGCTACGGCGCTAACGCGGGGTGGCGACCAGATAATCCTGCGCTTTGACCGCCTGCCGCGGTCCCGGATAGAGGTCGATGTTCAGGGGCTTGGCCTGGGCCACATTATCGACGCGGTCGAGTTCGTGCGGCCGGTTCCACCAGCCTCCGCCGAGCGCCTGAAACAAGGCCGCCGTGTCGGAATAGCGCATCGCCTCTGCCTGGACGCGCGCGACCATGGCGTTGAGAAAAGTCTGTTCAGCGAGCAGGACCGTGGCGTTGCTCACCATGCCGAGCTTGCGCTGGCCTTGGGCGATTTTCAGGCTCTTGGCGGCGGCCGCCTCGGCTGCGGCGGCGACTCTTAATCCATCGGCGTCGTGCTGAATCGCGCGCAGGGAATCCGCGACATTCTGCATCGCATTGACCACTACGCTCTTGTATTGCTCGGCCGCCTGCACCGCGGAGGCCTGGGCCGCCGCCTCCCGGTGCATCAAGGTTCCGCCGGCGAAAACGGTCTGGCCGAGCTCGCCGCCGAAAAGCCAGAAATTATTGCCGGGGATGAACAATTGCGACAGGGTCGTCGCCGTCGCGCCGGCGTCGGCGGTCAAAGTGAAATTAGGCAAGCGATTGGCGAGGGCGACGCCGACCTGCGCCTGGGCCGAATGAAGATTTTCCTCGGCCGCGCGCACGTCCGGGCGCTGCCAGACCAGATCGGCGGGAAGGCTCAACGGCAGCTTTTGCGGCAGATGCAAGCTCGACAGCTCGAACCTTTCCGGCGCCGGCGCGTTCGGCAGGCCGCCGGTCAGGGCGGTGAGCAGGTCTCGCTGCTGCGCCAACTGCTTTTCGAGCACGGGGAGCGCGCTCTCGGCCTGGGCCAAGGCTGCTTCCTGCAGCGCGACATCGGCTTCCGCCACCTGACCCAGCTTTTGCTCCTGGCGGAGGATGGCGAGCAGGTCCCGCATCGCCTTGACCGCCTTCTGGACCGCCACGATCTGCCCGCGATAGGAGGCCTCCTGCACCGCGCCGACCACGATATTCGACGTGAGCGCCAGATAGGCCGCTTCCGTCTGGAATCGCTGCATGTCGGCCTGGGCCTGAAGCGACTCGACGGTGCGGCGGTTGAGGCCGAAAACGTCGGGCGCATAGGAAACCGTGGCCTGCGGCGTATAGAGCGTGAAAAAAGACTGGCCGCTGATGAGCGTCGGCTGCAGCGTGCCGGTCGCCTGCAATTGCCGATAGGCGTTGGGCGTGACGGCGACGGTCGGGTAGAAAAAGCCCCTCTGCGCCTCGACGGCTTCCTTGGCCGCCTTGAGCCCGGCTTCCGCCGCCTTGAGGTCATGATTATTGGCCAGCGCGGTCTCGATCAGCCGGTTCAATGCCGCGGAATGAAAAAGCTTCCACCACTCGCCGGGAATGTCCATGTTGGCGACGAAGCGTTGTGACGCCCCGCCCTGCGTGGCGGCGCCCGAGGTCGCGTCAAGCTCTTCGACGGCATAGCGTCCGGCGGGCGGCGCCGCGGGGGCGACGAAGTCGGGACCGACGGCGCAACCAGCGAGCGCCAGCGCGGCTGCGGCCGCCAGCGCGCATTTCGGCGCAACTCGGCGCATCGTCGTCATACTCTCGGCTCCGGTCCATCGCTCGGAGGCGCGCCGCCGGGCGTTTCATCCGGCCGCAGGGCCGGCGGGTCGATCGGGCGACGCCGGCGGATGAATTCGTCGCGACCAAGGAACACTTTTCGAATCGCCGGCGCAACCACCAGCAGCAGGATCGGGCCGACGGTCATGCCGCCGACCACCACCGTCGCCAGCGGTTTCTGGACCTGGCTGCCGATTCCGGTCGAGACCGCCGCCGGGAACAGGCCTATGCCAGCCGAAAGCGCCGTCATCAGCATGGGCCGCATGCGCTGTTCCGAGGCGCTGAACACCGCCTCCGCCACATCCATGCCGCGCAGGCGCAGCTCGCGGAAATAGGTGATGTTGAGAATGCCGTCCATCGCCGAGACGCCAAACAGCGAGATGAAGCCGATTGCCGCCGAAATCGAGAAAGCCAGGCCCGAGACATAAAGCGCGATGATTCCGCCGCAGATCGCGAAGGGAATGCCCGCGAGGGCCACCAGACTGTCGCGCAACGAATTGAACAGGCCGAACAGCAGCACCACGATCAGACAGATTGTCGCGGGAATGACGATCAGCAGGCGCGCGCGGGCTTTTTCGAGATCCTCGAATTCGCCCGACCATTCGAGACGATAGCCGGTCGGGAGCTTGACCGCTTTGGCGATCCTTTCCTGCGCTTCCGCCACCGTGCCGCCGAGATCGCGGCCGCGCACCGAGAATTTCACCGGTATGTAGCGCGCGCCGAGGTCGCGGTAGATGAAGGAGGCGCCGGTGTCGAGGCCGATGTCGGCGAGGGCGCTCAGGGGAACATAGGAAAGCTGGGAGCCATTGCCGTTGGCGTAGGCGACCTTGAGCTTCCTGATCTCGTCGATGTCGCGGCGGTCCTCATGTTGCAGGCGCACGGTCAGACCGAACTGACGGTCGCCTTCGAGAACGGTTGTAGCCGTCGCGCCGCCCAGCGCCGCCTGGATGACATTGTTGACGTCGCCGACATTGAGGCCGTAGCGCGCCGCTCTGGCGCGGTCGATCCTGATATCGAGATTGGGCTGGCCCTGGACATGGAAGACGCCGAGATCGGCGATGCCGCGCACATCGGCGATCGCTTTCTGGACCTGATCGGCGATCTCCTCGAGCTTCTTGAGGTTCGGCCCGATCACCTTGACGGCGTTCTCGCCCTTCACGCCCGAGAGCGCCTCTTCGACATTGTCCTGGATATATTGCGAGAAATTAAAGCCGACGCCGGGCAAGGCTTCGGTCAATTCCTTGTTCAACCGCTCGGTCAGTCTGTCCTTGGTCAGCCCCGCCGGCCATTGGTCGAACGGCTTCAAGGGCGCGAAAATCTCGACATTGGAGAAGGGCGAGGCGTCGGAGCCGTTGTCGGGGCGTCCGTGCTGCGACACCACCGTCACGATTTCGGGATGACGGAGCAAAATGCGGCGGATCTTGTTGGTGACCGCATTGCCGTCCTCCAGCGACAGCGACGGCGGCAAATTGGCGTGAATCCAGTAATTGCCTTCTTCGAGTTTCGGGAGAAATTCGCTGCCGAGCCGCATGGCGAGTCCCGCGCTCAGAAGAAGGAAGACCAGACCGACGCCGAGGACGACGCCGCCATTGTCGAGCGCGAAGCGTAGCGCCGGCGTGTAGAATTTCCTGATGGCGTGAACGAAGGCGGTTTCATGCTCCTGGACCCGCGCCGCCAGAATGAACGAGGCCATGACCGGCGTGACCGTGAAAGCCGCGAGCAGCGCGCCAGTCAGGGCATAGGCGTAGGTGCGCGCCATCGGGCCGAAAATCTGGCCCTCGACGCCTGTCATGGTGAAGAGCGGCAGAAAGGCGGTGACGGTGATGGCGGCGGTGAAGAAAACCGCCTTGTCCACCTGCAGCACGCTGATCATGATCAGGCGCAGCCGGTTGGTCCAGCGCGCCGAATAGCCTCTCTCGCCGAGCCGGGTCGGATCGTCGCCCCAATAGCCTTCCGAGAGGTGCTGGAGCAGCATTTGCCGGTCATTTCCGCGTAGCTGGAAATTACGAAAGATGTTTTCCACGATGATCACGGCGGAATCGACAATGATGCCGAAATCGACCGCGCCGACCGAGAGCAGATTGGCGTCCTGGCCTTGCGCGACCATGATCATGACCGCGAAAAACAAGGCGAAGGGAATATTGGCGGCGACGATGAGCGCGCTGCGCAGGTCGCCGAGAAACAGCCATTGGATGAAGAAAACCAGCAGACAGCCGAAAATCAGATTGTGCGTCACCGTACGGGTCGTCACATCCACCAGCGACATACGATCATAAAAGGGCACGACTTTCACGCCTTTGGGCAGGGTTCCATCGGTGTTGATCTTGCGCACCATTTTCTGAATCTTGGGCAGGACGTCATTGGTGTGGTCAGTGCGGCCCATCACCACGATCGCAGCGACGATATCGTCCTGATTGTCCCGCCCGGCTATGCCGAGCCGCGGCACAAAACCGACGCTGACCTTGGCGACATCCTTGACGAGAACCGGCGCGCCGTTGCTCTGGGACAGCACGACATTCTCGATGTCCGTGACGCGATCGCCCTTGGTCAGGTCGTCGTCGCCGCCATCGTCGATCAGGCCGATGCCGCGAATATTGATCGACTGCTGGCCGATG
>JAKANG010000132.1 GCA_021812505.1 Pseudomonadota bacterium | reverse complement strand
TTCATCTTCACATCGGGCTGGGCGAGCCCAGTCTATACGGACATGCGCAAGCTGATCGCCTTTCCCCGCCTGCGCAATGTTCTGATGGATTTCGCGGTGAAAACCATCCAGCGCGAGATCGGCTACGAAAGCCTCGACATCATCGCCGGCGGCGAGACGGCGGGCATTCCCTTCGCCGCCTGGATTTCCGACCGGCTGTCGCTGCCGATGCAATATGTGCGGAAAAAACCCAAGGGTTTCGGCCGCAACGCCCGGATCGAGGGCGAGGTGCGCGACGGCGCCCGCACTTTGCTGGTCGAAGACCTCGCGACCGACGGCGCCTCGAAGGTCAATTTCATCTCGGCGATCCGCGAGGCGGGCCAGAGCTGCGGCCATACCTTCGTGTTCTTTTTCTATGACATTTTCCCGCAGGCTCGCGCCGAGCTGGGGAAAGAGAATATCGTGCTTCATCAACTCACGACGTGGTGGGACGTGCTGAAGGTCGCGCGCCGGACGAAATATCTGCCCGACGCGACTTTGGACGAGGTGGAGAAATTCCTGCGCGCCCCCGCCGAATGGTCCGCCGCGCACGGCGGGGCCAGCGAATTCGGTCAAAAAGCGTGAGCCGGATGCGCCGCCTTGCCCTCATCGGCGCGACGGCGCTTTTCCTTCCGCCTCTCGCCGCGCGGGCGGGAAATAGCGAAAGCTTCTGCTCGGGCGTCGGCTTTGCCGATACGCCCGATCTTGTCATCGGCCGGATCAAGACGGATGCGGGCAAAGTTTTTTTCCGCAAAAATGGCGGCCGCAAAAGCCCCTGCCCTTCCGTCGCGCCGCAATGCCAGGACAAGGCTTATCTCGTTCCCGGCGATCTGGTCGTGCTCGGCGGCAAAAGGGGCGATTTCGTCTGCGTCGATTACGACGACGGCAAGGGGAGCCGCGGCGGCTGGCTGCCTTCCGCCACGCTCGAACCGGCCCCGCTGGCTAACGATCCCGCCGCATGGGTCGGCGGCTGGAAGCGCGTCGAGGCCGACATCGCCATCGAACAGGCCAAGGACGGGCTGAGGGCGAGCGGCGAGGCGACCTATGGCGCGCTCGACCCCGAGCGGGTCAAGCGCGGCGCGATCAATTCCGGCTCATTTTCCGGCCCGCTCGCACTCAAAAACGGCCAGGGCAGGATCGTGGACGACGATTCCGTCAGCGGCTGCAATCTGAAACTCGTCCGCTCGGGGGATTTCCTGTTCGTGCGCGACAACGATGTCTGCGGCGGGATGAACGTATCTTTTTCAGGACTTTATCGAAAGGCTGCGCCCTAGCGGCTTGGCTCCCGTTCGTGAATGACCGCGAAATCGGCAAACTTCCGGCTCGAAGCGGACATCCATTGTTCATTGGCGTCGGACGCCGACATTCCATTGGAAAAAAGACGACAGCGCGAAACGGGTAGCGCGAAAATCGTCCTGAAAAGGAACTCGGTCCGATCTCTGCGCGTTCTAGGCCAGAGGAGTCGCGAGCAAATTTGGGAGGCCGAAATGACCCATCACATGTCAAATCGCACGACTATCGCACTCGTGATTTTCATGATGGTGCAGGCGGTCGTTTTCGGCATTGGCGCGGTCCTGGTTTTGGCGACGCCGCTTTCGAATCTCGCCATGACATTGATGCCTTTCGTGGTTGCGGCGTCACTGATTGTGTCGACGCCGGTCGCGTGGTGGCTGGCGCCTTTCGCGCGCGCCGCCCATGAGCGCATGCTGAACGCTCGGGAGCCGGGACGTTCAGTCGATGATCAGCCAGTTCACGGTTATCACTGGAGTTGATCAGCCTGATGAAGGCTGACGCGCGTCGAAGCTGACACCGCTTATGCGACCTCGGAGAGAGCTCGGACTTTGCCTCTAACCCTCCGCCCCCACGCGGTTGGGAACTTCCGCTCTCCGCCCGACGGGTTCGTCTAGCCGGACGCCAAGCGTAGGGTGTTCACCGCTCGAGCGCCGCCCGCGGAGGCGGTTCACCACATATCCAGCGCGATTCTCGCTTCCTCCGACATGCGGCTTTGATCCCACGGCGGGTCGAACACCATATTGACTTCGACCCCGGCGACGCCAGGCACGGCGGAGACCGCATTGCGCACCCAGACCGGCATTTCGCCCGCCACCGGGCAACCGGGCGCGGTCAGGGTCATGTCGATGGTGACGAAACGGCTTCCATCGATATCGACGCGATAGATCAGGCCGAGTTCATAGATGTCGGCCGGGATTTCCGGGTCGAACACTGTCTTGAGCGCGGCGATGATGCCATCGGTGAGCCTGTCGAGCTCTTCCGGCGACATGGCGTCCTTCACCGCGAAAGCGGGGCGATTCGGCTGAATTTCGGCTTCGGCGTGCTGGTTCATCGCGTGATTCCGTTCAGGCAAAAAGATGGGCGGCGCGCTCCAGCGCCGCGACAAGAGCATCTACTTCCGCGCGCGTGTTGTAGAGCGCGAAACTCGCCCGGCATGTCGAGGTCGCGCCGAAACGCGCCAAAAGCGGCTGAGCGCAATGGGTGCCGGCGCGCACCGCGACGCCGGAACGGTCGATCACCGTGGCGACGTCATGGGCGTGCGCGCCCTTCATTTCGAAGGAGAACAGAGCCCCCTTGCCCGGCGCATTGCCGATCATCCGCAGGTAAGGCAGTTCGCCGAGGCGCTTCGCGGCATAGGCGGCAAGGTCGGCCTCATGGGCGTGGATCGCGGCGCGGCCGACGCCTTCCATATAATCGAGCGCGGCCCCAAGCCCCGCCGCCTGGACGATCGGCGGCGTGCCGGCTTCGAAACGCTGCGGCGGAACGCCATAGGTCACATTGTCGAGCGTCACCGTCTCGATCATCTCGCCGCCGCCGGCGAAGGGCGGCAGCTTTTCGAGCCATTCCCGCTTGCCGTAAAGGGCGCCGATCCCGGTCGGGCCGTAAAGCTTGTGGCCGGTGACGACATAGAAATCGACATCGAGATCGCGCACGTCCACATCGCAATGGACCGCCCCCTGCGAGCCGTCGATCAGTACCGGAATCCCGCGCTCATGGGCGAGGCCGACGATCTCCTTCACCGGCGTCACCGTGCCCAGAACGTTGGACATATGGGTGATCGCGACGATCTTCGTTTTCTCGGTCAGCGCGTCGGCGAATTTGGCGAGCGAGAACGAGCCGTCGTCCTCGACATCGACCCATTTCAGCTTCGCGCCCTTGCGTTCGCGCAGAAAATGCCAGGGCACGATATTGGAATGATGCTCCATGATCGACAACACGATCTCGTCGCCCTCGCCGATATGGGCGAGGCCGAAGGAGGAAGCGACCAGATTCAGCGCCTCGGTGGCGCCGCGGGTAAAAATGATTTCTTCGCTGGAGCCGGCGTTGAGAAAGGCGCGCATTTTCTCGCGCGCGCCCTCATAGGCGTCGGTCGCGGCGTTGGCCAGGAAATGCAAGCCGCGATGGACATTGGCGTATTCGTGCTCATAGGCGCGGACCATTCGCTCGATCACCGCGCGCGGCTTCTGCGCCGAGGCCGCATTGTCGAGATAGACCAGCGTCTTGCCATAGGGCTTCTCGCCAAGAATGGGGAAATCGGCGCGGATTTTCTCGATGTCGAGGACAGGGATCTTCACCGGCTGGTTCATGAAAAAGCCCCCCAGGGGAAATTCGTCCCGAGCAGGCGCTTGAGGTCAAGCTTGAGGAGGTCGCGCAAATCCTCGTCGTCGATGATGTCGAAAGCGTCCGCGGCAAAGGCCTCGACGAGAATGGCCTGAGCCTGGACGCGCGGGATGCCGCGCGATTCCATGTAAAAAAGCTGGCTTTCGTCGAGACGCGCGCAGGCCGCGCCATGGCCGCAAGCGACATCGTCGGCGAAAATCTCCAGTTCCGGCTTGGACGACATGGAGGCTTCGTCCGACAGCAGCAGGCCGCGGCACAGCATCTTGCCGTCGGTTTTCTGTGCATGCGGAGGCACTATAATCTTGCCCTGGAATACACCTTCCGCCTGATCCGCGAGGACATATTTGAAGGTTTCCCGGCTGATGCAGGACGGCGCGTCATGGGTGAGCGTCAGCGTTGTGTCCACGTGTTCGCGCCCGCGCAGAAGGGCGCCGCCGGACAGATGGGCTTCGGCGTTCTCCCCGGCGCAGGAGACGAAAAGCTGGCGGCGCAGGAAAGGCGCGCCGGCGACAAAAGCGGTCGCGCGCAGCCGCGCGTCCTGCTCCAGTCGCGCGACAAAAGTCTGCACTTCGACCGACGCGCCGCCGGTCGAGCGGCAGGCGTAATCCAGTTCGGAGCCGCGCCCCAGCGACAGGAAAAGCGCGCTGTCGCTGAAGCCTTCGCCGCTCTCGCCGCGCGTCTCCAGAAACGTGGCGCGCGAATCTTCCCCCAGTATGACCATGCCTCGGCCGAAACGGCCTCGCGCGCCGGTCCCCCCGTCAAGCGCGACCAGTTCGAATGCGGCGTCCACGCGGCCGCCGGGCGCGATTTCCAGCACGAAGCCGCCCTCCGCGAAGGCGCCGTTGAGATCGAGCAGGGCATCGCCCGCCCCCTCGACCAGTCGCTTCAGCCGGACATCGTCCTCCAGGAGGGGACGAAGGCGGACGCCGGGCACGGTGGACAATTCATCCGACAATTCGCGGCTGAAAAAGCCGTCCACCGTCACGATCCGCAGGCGATCAACCGGCCCGAGCCTGTCCCTGGCTTGCGCCAGAGCCGCCGCGTCGGGCTTTTTTGCGGGCGGCGGAGCGGCGCGCAGTTTGGCCCGCAGGTCGGTGTAATGCCAGGACTCGACGCGGCGCGACGGCAGGCCGAGATTGGCGAAACGGTCGAAGGCCGCCTTGCGCTCGCGCTCCGCCTTCCCGGCGGTGAAGCTCGCGAGCAGGTCCTGCTCGGCCTGGGTCGGATTTTGCAGGATCGCGCCCATCACGCGGCCTCTTCGGCATAATCGGCATAGCCGCTCTTTTCGAGTTCGAGCGCCAGTTCAGGCCCGCCGCTGCGCACGATCCTTCCCTTGTGCATCACATGTACGGTGTCGGGCGCGATATAGTCGAGCAGGCGCTGGTAATGGGTGATGACCAGCAGGCCGCGCTCCTTCGAGCGCAGCGCGTTGACGCCCTCGGCGCAGACGCGCAAGGCGTCGATGTCGAGGCCGGAATCCATCTCGTCGAGAATGGCGAATTTCGGCTCCAGCAGCGCCATCTGCAGGATTTCCATGCGCTTTTTCTCGCCGCCGGAAAAGCCGAAATTGACCGGGCGCTTGAGCATGTCCTGCGAGATATTGAGCTTTTTCGCCGCGTCGCGCACGCGTCGCATGAAATCCGGCGTCGCCAGCTCCTCCTCGCCGCGCGCCTTGCGCTGGGCGTTGATCGCCGCTTTGAGGAAGGTCATGGTGGTAACGCCGGGAATTTCCAGCGGATATTGGAACACCAGGAACAGACCGAGCGCGGCGCGCTCAGCCGGCGATTTTTCCGCCAGATCGACGCCGTCGAGCTTGATCGAGCCTTCGCTGACTTCATAATCCGGGCGGCCGGCGACGACATAGGACAGCGTCGATTTGCCGGAGCCGTTCGGCCCCATGATCGCGGCGACCTCGCCATCCGCGACTTTGAGGCTGAGGCCGT
>JAKANG010000131.1 GCA_021812505.1 Pseudomonadota bacterium | reverse complement strand
CATCTCGGTGAGGCGATCTTTCGCGACGACCTCGACAATTCGGTGCTGGAGCTGGGCGATCTGCTCACCCATGAAGGGCCGGCGTTGCGGGCGCAAAAGGAAGCGGCCAGGATTTTCGGGGCCGAGCGCACCTATTTCGTGCTCAACGGCACCTCGGGCTCCAACAAGATCGTGCTGTCGGCGCTGGTGGCGCCGGGCGACCTGGTGCTTTTCGACCGCAACAACCACAAGGCCGCCCATCATGGCGCGCTGATGCTCGCGGGCGGCGTGCCGATCTATCTCGAGACCGACCGCAACGCCTTCGGCCTGATCGGGCCGATCGACTACGAGGCGCTGGATGAGAAGAAAATCCGCAGGAAAATCAGGGACAATCCACTGGTGGCCGACAAGAGCGCCTGGAAAAAGGATCGGCCCTTCCGCGTCGCGGTGATCGAGCAATGTTCCTATGACGGAACGATTTACAGCGCCGAGACCATCCTCGCCAAGATCGGACATCTTTGTGATTATATCCTGTTCGACGAGGCTTGGGCCGGCTTCATGAAATTCCATCCTTTGTTCGCCGGCCGCTTCGCCATGGGGCTGAGAGACCTCGGCGCCGACGCGCCGGGGATCATCGCCACCCAATCGACCCACAAGCAGCTGGCGAGCTTTTCCCAGGCCTCGCAAATCCACGTCAAGGACCGCCACATCAAGGGACAGGCGCGGCGGATCGAGCATCGCCGCTTCAACGAGACCTTTCTGGTCCATGCCTCGACCTCGCCCTTCTATCCCCTGTTCGCCTCGCTCGATGTCGGCGCTCAGATGATGAAGGGAAAATCGGGCGAGGTGCTGTGGGACGACACCATCCGACTCGGCGTTGAAATCCGCAAGAAAATCCGGGCGCTCGCAAAGGAGTTCAAGGAAAAGGCGAGGAACAAGGCGCAAGGCTGGTTCTTCGACCCGTTCGTTGCCGACGCGGTCGAAACGCCTGAAGGCCGCATGGCCTGGGAGGACGTCGCGACCGACGATCTCGTCGCCAATCCGGATTATTGGGCCTTCGCGCCCGGCGCCAACTGGCATGGCTTCCGCCATGTCGATTCCGACTACGCCCTGACCGACCCCTGCAAGTTGACGCTTCTCACGCCGGGCTTCGACCGAGCCAGCGGGGAATACCTCGATCATGGCGTGCCGGCGCCGGTCGTAGCCCAATATTTGCGCGAAAACCGCATCGTGCCAGAGAAGAACGACCTAAATTCGCTGCTGTTCCTGCTCACGCCGGGCGTGGAATCAAGCAAGGCCGGCGCGCTGATCTCGGCGCTGGTGGCCTTCAAGACCTATCACGACCAGAATGCGTGCCTGGACGAGGTCATCCCCGAATTCGTGGCGCGGCGGCGCCAGCGCTATTCCGGCATGCGCCTGCGCGACTTGTGCCAGGAGATGCACGCCTTTTATCGCGACGCCGGCGTCAGCGACCTCCAACGCCGGCAGTTCCGCCCGGAACATCTGCCCCGCCCCGCCATGCGCCCGCAGGACGCCGTGCAGAAACTGACCCGCAACCAGGTCCATTACCTGCCGATCGACGAGGTCGAGGGCAAGATGGCGACCACGCTCTGGGTGGTCTATCCTCCGGGCATAGCCACCATCGCGCCAGGGGAAATTCTGGACGAGCGCGCGCGGCCCATGCTCGATTATCTGAAAACCTTCGAGCGTTCGGCCAATCTTTTCCCCGGCTTCGAGGCGGAGATCCAGGGCGTGTATCGCGAGATCGCGGCTGACGGCTCAATCCGATTCCATACTTACGTCGCCGACGCCGCCGGCTGAAACCGGGACGTAATCGGGCGGCGGCGCGCTGCTGCCCGCGCCCAGCGCGCGTTGCAGCATCACGCTGTCGGTCCAGCGCCCGAAACGGAAGCCGACGCCCTCCAGATAGGCGACGCGGCGGAAGCCGCAGGCCTCGTGCAGTTTCAGCGACGCCTGATTTTCCGAGTCGACATAGGCGATCATCTGGCGGTAGCCGGACTTGGCGCAGGCCTCGATCAGCGCCGGCAGCAGCATTCGCCCGGCGCCGGCGCGCAGATGGTTTTCATGCACATAAATCGAATGTTTGACGCTGTAGCGATAAGCGGGGCGTTTGCGGAAGGGCACGGCATAGGCATAGCCGATCACCACGCCGTTCAGTTCCGCCACCAGATGCGGCAGCCGGTGCTTTTGCATGTTCTTGCGCCGCCGCTTGATGTCGCCGGCCTGCATCGGCTCGAATTCCGCGCCCTTGGCGAGGCCATGGGTCACATAGCGGGTGTAGATGGCGAGCATGGCCGGGGCGTCGGCGTCGGTCGAAGGCCGAACGACGATCTCGTCCGCCTTTGCCTTGAGAGTTTCGGTCCGCTGGTCCGCCGCTTGTCCATCCATGGGCTGGCTGCTCCTTGGCTCGGGCGCCTTCTCCTAACCGATTTCAATGAAGTCCGGGAGAATTAATCCGGCGGCGTCCCGTTGGCGGCGAGAATTTCCCCGACGAGATAGAGCGAGCCCGCGATCAGGATTCGCGGCGGGACCGCCCATGTCCTTGCGGCCAAAGCGCGCAAGGCTTGCTCGGCGTGCAGATGAATTTCCACATGCATCCCCAGTCCACGAGCGATCGCAGCGATCTCCTCCGGCGCTCGTCCGGCCTGTTCGCCGCGCACCGGCAAAGCGAAGATATCTTTCGCCAGACCGACGAAATGGCGCAGAAAGGCAGCGGCGTCCTTGGTCTGGAGGCCGCCGTAGAGCAGAATCAGCGGTCGAGGCGACCTGTCCTCGAAATCTGCCATGGCTTCGGCCAGAACCCTTCCGCCCGCCTCGTTATGGGCGCCGTCGAGCCAGAGCTCGGCGCCTTCCGGCGCCAGCGCCGCGAGCTTTCCGCGTCCGATATTCTGCAAACGGCCGGGCCAGGACGCCGCGGCTATGCCGCGTCCGAAAGCCGCCAGCGAAATGTTCGGAACGCATTGGCGCAAGGCGGCGATGGCGGTCCCGACGTTGACGATCTGATGGCGGCCCGGCAGGCGCGGCAGAGGCAGGTCGAGCAGGCCGTGTTGATCTTCGTAGACGAGCCGGCCCCGTTCGGCGCGGCAAAGAAATTCCTGGCTGTAGACCACCAGCGGCGCGCCCAGCCGCGCCGCCTGCCGCTCGATCACGGCCAAGGCCTCCTTCGGCTGTTCCGAAACCACCACGGGCGCGCCCGGCTTGATGATCCCCGCCTTTTCGAAGGCGATCTTTTCGAGCGTGTCGCCCAGAAATTCGACATGGTCGATCGAAACCGGCGTGATGACTGTGCAGGCTGGCGTCGGTATCACATTCGTCGCGTCGAACCGGCCGCCCAGCCCTACTTCGAGCAGCAGAATCTCGGCGGGGCGCTCGGCGAAGAGTTTTAAGGCCGCCGCCGTAGTCGCCTCGAAGAAGGTGATGGGGGCGCCGCCATTGGCCTGTTCGATTTGGGCCAGCGTCGCGCCGAGAACGTCGTCCTCCACCAGCGCGCCGCCGCCCGGCGCCGCGAGGCGGATGCGCTCATGGAAGGCGACAAGGTGGGGCGAAGTATAAACATGGACGCCAAGGCCGGCGGCCTCGAGAATGGCGCGCAGAAAAGCGATGGTCGAGCCTTTGCCGTTGGTTCCGGCGACATGGATGACCGGCGGCAGGCGCTTTTGCGGAGCGTCGAGCGCGGCGAGCAGGCGCTCGATCCTGTCCAGCGACAGATCGATCCGCTTGGGATGCAGCTCAAGCAGACGCGCCAGCAGCGCGTCACTGGTCGTCGCGGCCAAAGGCTCAGGCCGCCTCGACCGACGGCGCCTTGGTCAGCAGGCGGCAGATCCGGCCCAGGGTCTGGCGCATTTCGGCGCGGGGCACCACCAGATCGACCATGCCATGTTGCTGTAAATATTCCGCGCGCTGAAAACCTTCCGGCAGGCGCTCGCGAATGGTCTGCTCGATGACGCGGGCGCCGGCGAAGCCGATCACCGCGCCGGGTTCGGCGAGGTGAATGTCGCCCAGCATGGCGTAGGAGGCGGTGACGCCGCCGGTGGTGGGATTGGTCAGCACCACGATATAGGGCAGCTTCGCCGCCTTAAGGCGCTGGACCGCGACGGTCGTGCGCGGCATCTGCATCAGGGAGAACATGCCCTCCTGCATGCGCGCGCCGCCCGAGGCGGTGAAGATGATGAAGGGCGTGCGCTTCTCGATCGCCTGGAAAATGCCGGCGACGATGGCCTCGCCCGCGGCCATGCCGAGCGAGCCGCCCAGGAATTCGAAATCCTGGACTGCGACCGTCACCTGCATTCCCTGGAGTGCGCCGGCGGCGAGGGTCACCGCGTCATAGGCGCCGGTCTTGGCGCGATTTTCCTTGAGCCGGTCGGTGTAGCGCTTGACGTCGCGGAATTTCAGCGGATCGGCGGGAACTTCGGGGACCGGGATCGCCTCGTATTGGCCGTCGTCGAACAAGGCGTCGAGGCGCGCCCGCGGCGGGATTTTCATGTGATAGCCGGAGCCCGGCACCACGAAGAGATTGGCCTCCAGATCCTTGTGGAAGACCAGAGCGCCGCTTTCCGGACATTTGACCCAGAGATTCTCGGGGGTCTCGCGCTTCAGGATCGAGCGGATCTTGGGCGGAACCACATTGGAAATCCAGTTCATGGGATCGCGCGCTCCTTCGCGGCGGCGACGCCGGCCGCCAGTTCGCCCGCCAGTTTCCCGACCGCTGCGACCGTCGCCGGCCCGCCGCGCCCCTGCGCGTCAAGCGTTCCGGCGAGCGCGTCGATCAGCGCCGAGCCGACCACCACGCCATCGGCGCTTTGAGCGATCTCGCGCGCAGCAGCCGCGTCCTTGACGCCGAAGCCGACCGCAACCGGCAACGCCGTATGGCCCTTGATCCTTTTGACGGCTATCGCGACTCGGGAATAATCGGGACGGGCCGAGCCGGTGACTCCGGTGATCGAGACATAATAGACGAAGCCCGACGTATTGGCGAGGACCGACGGCAGGCGGGCGTCGTCCGTGGTCGGGGTCGCCAGCCGGATGAAGCTCAGGCCCGCTTTGAGCGCCGGCAGGCAGAGCTCCTCGTCCTCCTCGGGCGGCAGATCGACGACGATCATCCCATCGGCGCCAGCGGCTTTGGCGTCGGTCAGGAATTTGTCCACGCCATAGACATAGATCGGGTTGTAATAACCCATCAGGATGATCGGCGTGTCGGCGTCCTGCTTGCGGAACTCGGCGACGATTTTCAGCACGCCGCGCAAAGTCATGCCGGCGTGGAGCGCGCGCAGGCCCGCGGCCTGGACCGCGGGGCCGTCCGCCATCGGGTCGGAAAAGGGCATGCCGACCTCGATGACATCGGCGCCGGCCTTGGCCAGAGCTTTCAGAATGTCCAGCGACAAGGCCGGATCGGGATCGCCGGCCATGACGAAGGTGACGAGCGCTGCGCGGCCCTGCGCTTTGACAGCGGCGAAACGCCGGTCGATCCGGCTCATTCACATGCCTCCCAGGTGGTCGGCGACAGTGAAAATGTCCTTGTCGCCGCGCCCGGACAGGCCGAGCACCATTAGGTGGTGCTTCGGCTTTTTCGGCGCGATCTCGACGATGTTCGCCAGGGC
>JAKANG010000130.1 GCA_021812505.1 Pseudomonadota bacterium | reverse complement strand
CCGGACGCTCGATGAAAAATTTGGACATCATCGGCCTGTTCCCTGTTCGGGCTATTTCGCTTCGGACAGTTTGGGCGTGACGGTCATGCCCGGCGAGGCGCGCCAGAGTTCGCCGACGACGACCCGATCGCCGTGGTCGAGGCCGCTCGAAATCTCCTGCATCGAGCCGACCGTCTGGCCCGGCTGCACGTAACGCTTCTCGATGACATTGCCGGCGTTGACGAGCAGAAGGTAGCGGCCGCCCTGGTCTTCCTGGAGCGCGCTTTGCGGAACGAGCAGGGCGCTCTTCTCGACCTTGCCCATCGGCAGGCGGATCTTGACGAACATGCCCGGCAGGAGCGCGCGGGTCGGATTGGGCATGATTCCGCGCACGTAGAGGGTGCCGGTCGCGGCTTCGATCGCGGGCGCGACATATTCCAGCGTTCCCTTGTGCGGGAAGCCGGTCTCGTCGGACAGGGCGGCCTCGACCGGGATCTTGTGGAGTTCGGTGAGCGTCAGGCGGCGCTGGTCGAGATTGGCGCGGATCTGGAGCGCCTGCTGCGAGCTGATGTTGGCGACGACATAGATCGGGTCGAGCTGGGTGATCTGGGCCAGGACCGCGGTCTGCGGATTGGCGCCGACCATGTTGCCGACGTCGATCAGATGCTTGCTCATCTGGCCGTCGAAGGGCGCGCGGACTTCCGTATAGCCGACATTCAGCTCGGCGAGCGCGACCTGCGCCTGGGCGGACTTGATATTGGCCTCGGCGGTCTGCTGCTCGTAGACCCAATGGTCCACCTCGACCTGCGAGGTCGCGTGCTGCTTGAACAGGGCGGTGTAGCGGCCGACCTCCAGCTTTGCGTGGTCGCGGGCGACCGTCGCGACCTCGAGCTGGGCCTGCGCCTGCTGGAGCTGGGCCTTGTACTGGTCCTGCTGGATGACGAAGAGCAGGTCGTCCTTCTTGACGATCGCGCCGTCTTCGAAAAGGATCTGTTCGAGATAGCCGGGAACGCGCGCGACGAGCTTGACCGTGTTGACCGCCTCGGCGTTGCCGACGATCTCCAGCGTGTCGCTCACCGCCTCGACCTTCGGGACCATGACCGGGATGGCCGGCGGTTGGGCTTGCTGGGCGCGCAGGCCGGGCGCGACTGCGACGCCGATCAGGGCCAGGGCCGCCGCCCAGACGCTGCGCCGCGCGAAAGGAAACACGCCGCGCCGCGCGGAAAAACGGAGACAATCTTTCATCGCGATCACCATTGCGGCGGCCTCACAGTCGGTCCGATGTCAGACGGGCCGGGCAGCCCGGGCGTGGCCGGCGGCTTCCGGCCGGCGGGCGGGAGCAGTTCGCCCCAGTTCGTGCGCGCGCGCATTTCCTGGCTGACAGCTTCGGGAACGAAGTCCCGTCCCCAGCGGATCTGCCAGCCGCCGCCGAGCGCGCGATAGGCGGTGGTGAGGCTGATCGAGACATTGCCTTGCGCCGAAACGAGGTTGTTCTGCGCCTGATAGAGGTTCTGTTCGGCCGTCAGGACGGTGGTGAAGTCGCGCGTGCCGAGTTGGTACTGGCTCAGGGCGACGGTGAGGGCGTTGTTCGCCGCGGTGACGCTCTGCTTCAGATAAGCCACCTGCTGGCGGCCCTGGAGGAAGCCGCTCAGCCCGTCCTCGACCTCGCGCTGCGCCTTGAGCACGGTGTTCTTGTAGTTGATGAGCTGCGCCTGCAGCTCGGCGTCCTGGGCGCGGACATTATTGGTGATCTGGCCATAGTTCAGGATCGGCCAGCTGAAGGACGGGCCAAAGGCGAAACCGATGCTGGGCTGGGTGAACAGCGGCTTGAGGCTGGCGCCATTGGTGGTGCTGGCGACCGTGCCGAGCGCGCCGCTGAGCGTGAATGCCGGATAAAGGTCGGCCTCGGCCATGCCGACCTGCGCGGCTTGCGCGGCGGCGGCCAGCTCCGCCGCGCGCACGTCGGGACGCCGGCGCAAAAGGTCCGCCGGGACGCCGACGGCGACATTCGGCGGCGGCGCGGGAATGCCGCGCGAGCCGTTGAGCAGGTTGTCGATCGTCTCCGGCGGCTGGCCGAGCAGCACGCGCAGGGCGTTCTCCCGCTGCTGCAATTGCGCCGTATATTGCGGCACCGCGGCCTGCGTCTGGGCGAGGACGTTCTGGGCCTGGAAGACGTCGAGTTCGGAGGTCGCGCCGCCCTTGAACCGCGCCTGGGCGATCTGCAGCGCCTCCTTCTGCTTGACGACATTCGCCTGGGCGATGGCGACCTGCGCCTGCAGGGTGCGGATGGAGACATAATCGTTGGCGACGTCGCCGATCAGGGTGACCAGCACGTCGTCATAGGTGGCGATCGAGGCGAGATAGGCGGCGTCGGCGGATTCGACGCCATGGCGGAACTTGCCCCAGAGATCGAGCTCCCAGGCGACCTGTCCGCCGAGATTGACCCGCCAGAAATTATTGCTGATCGCATTGCCGGGATTGGTCGAGGCGTCCGTGCGCGGCAGCTTGAGGTAATCGGCCGCGCCGTTGAGCTGCTGGCTCTGCGGATAGACCTCGCCGATGGCCTCGCCGAGAATCGCGCGGGCCTTCAGGACGCGCGTCCCGGCCTCCATCAGGCTCAGGTTCTGGTCATAGGCGATTTCGACCAGCCGGTTCAGCGTCGGGTCACGAAAAGCAGTCCACCAGTTGCGGTAGTCCTCGCGCTTCGTTTTCACCGTGGGATTGGAAGCCTCGCGCCACTTCAGCCCCAGCGGCGCGTCCGGCGTCTCGAAACTGGGGCCGACGGAACAGGCCGCGAGCGGCGCCAGAAGCGCCAGGGCCGGAAGGCGGGTCATGCGGCGCCGGCCGCGCGAAGCGCCGCAGAGACGGCGCAAGGGTCGGGACATGCCGCGATCCTGGTTCATCAAAGGTCCTGTTCCGGCGGGTTGACCGGGTCTTAACCGATTTGTGAATAATGCGAATGAATCCTCGGCAGATGCTATTTTCCGCCGCTCCGCCGATCAAGCGGGTATCGGCCGTCGTGGCCTTTTCCCGGTCGGTGTTGCATTGTGGCGACAGGCCGGAATTGCGGGGGAAGACAGGCGCTAGCCTTCGCGGCGCCGTTGCGGGCGGTCACGCCAGATAGTCGTGGACAACTTTGCCGAGATCGAGCGTCAGGTCGGCGAGGATGTGGACCGCCGAGACGACCTCCAGCACCGGCAGCTCCGCCACGGGGGCGAGGGCGTGGTGGAACAGCTCCAGCGCCGCCGGGCCGCTCCAGGCGCCCTTCAGGTCGATGTCGATCAGGCTGTATTCGACCAGCTCGCAGATGCGCGGCGTCCCGTCGACATGCGGGATGATCTTGAGCAGGAAGTTGGGCGCCTCCATCGAGGCCTTCACCGCGGCGAGATCGGCCTGTTTGTGCTTGTAGCCCATGGTGCCGACGGCGACCCGAACCGGGCCGTAATGCAATTGGCCGACCAGCGTGTCGATTTCGACATGCAGCGTCGGCTTGGCGAGTTTCTTGGGAAAGCCCCACAATTCGCGGCCGCCGGCGATCGGCGGATGGTCGTTGAGGAACATGCAATGGGTGTAGCCGCCCTTGCGGCCCTCGAAGGACACCGGAATGACCTGCCCGGTCTCGGTGTAATCGCCGAAGCCGGTGGAATCGGGCATGCGGATGAATTCATATTTGACCAGCGGCTCGTCGATCTGCAGCGGCTCGGGCACGATTTCGCGCAGCTTCGCCGGATCGGTGCGATAGGTGATGATGAGATATTCGCGATTGACGAAGCGATAGGGGCCGACCGGATAGGCCGGGCTCGTCAAGGGCATGGCGAAGGCGTTTTTGCGGACGTCGTCTTCCTTCATGGAATGCTCCTGTCAGGCGGGCGACCTTATGCGTCGCGGGAGAAGTCGAAGACGCGGAAGCCTTCGCGATTGGCGGGGCGGCGTAGCACTTCGGGATGTTTCAAAGCCTTGCGGGCGGCGGCGAGGCCGGCGGCCCAATGCTCCTCCATGGTGCGGCGGGAAAACTCGTAATCCTTGCTCGTCCCCTCATAGTTCTTCGCGTGATAGATGAGGTGGACGATGTTATAGACGGATTCGTCTGATTCTTTTGCCAGAAACTCGACCTCCGGCAGCGCCCGGATCTCGTCCGGCAGCTGCTCGTAGACCTGACGGAAGATGCGGCGCAGGCGCTGGGCGTTGAGCACCTGATGGGTCGCCTCGCGGGTGCGGCTGGAGAACTGGATGTCCTTCTGCCGGACCTCGGCTTCCGCGAGGTCGCGCGGCAGTTCGCCAGTCGCGCTCCACAGGTCCACCTGGAAGGCCAGCGTGTCCTTGCGCGGCTTGCTGTCCAGCACCCATTGCAGGGGCGTGTTCGAGACGATGCCCCCGTCCCAGTAAAATTCGCCGTCGATCTCTGTCGCCGGGAAGCCCGGCGGCAGCGAGCCGCTCGCCATGATGTGGCGGAAGTCGATCCGGTGGGTGGTGGTGTCGAAATAGGTGAAATTGCCGTTGCGGACATTGACGGCGCCGACGCTGAGGCGCGAGCGCCCGGAATTGATGCGGTCGAAATCGACCAGCTTCTCGAGCGTCTCCTGGAGCGGCGCGATGTCGTAATGGCTCAGTTTGGAGGGCTGCGGCAGCGGCCACACCAGCGGCGAGGGGACGCGCGGCCGGAAGAAGCCCGGCGCGCCCCAGGCGGCGACGCCCATGGCGCGGAACTGGTTGAGCGCGCGATGGACGAATTCGTTGATGTGCTTGACGCTTGGATTATAGGGGACGCCGAAGGGGCCGAGCGGCGACTCGCTGACCTTTTCCCAGAATTCGCGCAGTTTCTCGACCCGTTTCTCCGGTTCGTTGCCGGCGATCAGGGCGGAATTGACGGCCCCGATGGAAATGCCGGCGACCCAGTCCGGGTGGACGCCCGCTTCCGCCAGCCCTTCATAGACGCCCGCCTGATAGGAGCCGAGCGCCCCGCCGCCCTGAAGAACCAGGGCGACCGACTTGAATTCGGGGCAATCCGATGTTCCCGCCATGACCTCTCCGGCGTTGGGCGCGACGCCGCTCGCGTCGAAGCGGCGGTCGGGCGGGAAGGGGAGCCGAAAATTTGCAATGCGTCAAGGCATTGTGCGCCGCGGCATCAGGCGCTTCGGCTGTCGCGCTTTCCGGGCGCGCATTGACGGGAGCCTTCGGCCGGTTGCAGGATTTGCCGACGGCCGCGTTTCCCCGACGGGATTCGCTTGCGCGCGCGGGGCGCGAATGGAATGACGGCGACGCTCATCGAGAAGGAGGGAGTCTTTTCCGAGGCGGACGCCGAGGCGGTGCGCCGCCGCGTCGATGCGGGCGAATTCTTCTGGCTCGACCTCGTTGGCGAAGACCCGGACCCGGCCTCGGAAAAGCTCGCGATCATGGGGGTCGAACCGGCCGACGTCGCCTGGGCCTCGCGCTTCGGCCAGATGGGCCGGCTCCATGTCGGCCGGAACCGGCTGCGCGCCGTGACCTGGTGCGCGGATTCCGAGGGCCATCTGATCGAGATCCATCTCATCGCCTGCAAGGCCGGGGTGGCGACGCTGTGGAAGGGCGCGCCCGACGCCCTCGACGACATCAGGATGAAATTTTATATGCGCGCCGGCGGCGT
>JAKANG010000129.1 GCA_021812505.1 Pseudomonadota bacterium | reverse complement strand
GGGCCCGGAGTCCGCGCGTGCATCGCCGTGGGCGGGAGAGACGAAGGACGAATCCGGCATTACCGTCGTTCGCCACATCAGCCACAAGCGGCCGGATCCGTTGTCCTCGCCAGCCTCGCGGGATGGAGCGGAAGCGGGCGCAGGAGCCGCGGCGGGCGCAGGAGCCGAGGCGCTGGTTTTTGCGGGCGACGGCGCGGGCGAGGCCGCAGGTTCGTGGCCGGCGGGGCGGGCGCCCTCGGCCTTGGGCGCCAACACCGCCTGCATCGGCGGCGGCGGTCCGTCGAACAGGCGATAAGCCTCATAGGCTCCGAACGAAAGCAGGGACGCCGCTGTCACCAGCAGGGCGGGCAGACGGCGCCCGCCGCTGTTTTCGCCGACCGCCAGCGGGCGGACGAAGGCGGCGCCAACACTGTTCCCCGCATTGGCTTCGGGCGCGGCGGGACGCTTTTTCGGTTCCTTTTCGTGCTTTTCGGCGGATTCGGCGGCGATCCGCGCAGCGAGGGCGCGGCGGGCGATGTCGATGTAGCTCGCCGCCGCCGGCTGGCTCTCCGGGTCCTTGCCGAGCCTCGGCGCGTCGAAGCCGAAATCGGACTCGTCGTCGTCCATCTCGGCCACGCGCGGAAGCGCGGGGCTCTCGCCAGCCTTGGGTTCGCGTGGTTGCCCCGCGCGGGGCTCCAGCAGGATGTCGTCGGCGTCGACCGCGGCTCTGGCCGCGGCCCGCGCGCTTCCCGAGGGGGCCGGCGCGCGCGGCGCGAACTCGCCGACGCCGCGGGACTCGATCACGTCTTCCTCCAGCATGGCGAGGCGGTCGACGACCTTTTCGAGCGTTTCGTGAACCGCCGACAGGGTTTGCTGGGCGAGGCGGTCCGAAGCCTCCGTCCTTTCGCGCAGATCGCTGATTTCCCGCGCATTTCTCTCCTCGCCCCCAGACTCGCGCAAGGTTTCGAGCCGTTCCGTCAGATCCTCGACGGCGCGCTGTAAGCGGACGCCGGTTTCCGCGCCGGACAGTTCCAGACGCCGGGCGATCTCGGCAATGCGGCGATCGAGCGACTCGATCGCGCTCGAATCGAATGGGGGCTCCGGCTGGGCGCTCAACTTTTCAGCCACCGACCGCAGCAAGGGTTCGATCCGATCGTGTTCGCTGTCGCGCGCCGGCGCGCGCGTCTCCTCGATCCGCGCCGCGAGGGTGTCGTGGAGTTCGTCGAGGCGGCGGGCCAGGTCGTCGAATCGCGAGTCGTCGATCGTCGGCGGCGCGCGGTCGAAGCGCGAAGCGAGTTCGCTCAGGCGCGCCTCGATTTCGCTCCACGGCAGCGCGACCTGCGCGGCGCCGGCGTCGCGGTTCTCGCGCGCGACTTCCTCCAGCCGCTCGCCCAGGGCGCCGACCTGGCGCTCCAGCCGCTCGATCGGCGCGATCTTATCCATCGCTGCGGCCAGCATGGCGCGGATCTGGTCGGTCTGATGACGGATCTGGAGGAAGTCGGCGAGGTCGCCCCCGCCCGCCTGGCGCAATTGGTCCAGCTTGTCCTCGACCTCGCGCAACTGGCGCGAGACGCCTTCGAAATGGGCCGGGGCGCCGGCCTCGGCCAGCGCCTGGCGCACGTCGTCGGCGAGCAATTCGATCGGGGCCAGCACGGCCTCGCGCATGCCTTCCTCGCGCGAACGCTCGATGCGCAGGGTCAGCGCCCGCACGGCGTCTTCGAGCGAGGCCACCTGGCTGCGCGGGGCGAGATCGTCCAGCGCCCGGCTCATCGCCGCGATCTTTTCGCCGAGGGCGTCGATCTCCGCGGACGAGGTCGGCTCGGGACGGGTCGCGGCGGCTTGAAGCATAGCCTCGCGAGCGTTGTCCACGCGATCCGAAAGCGCGCGGACCGCGTTTTCAAGTTCCTTTACCGCCGCCCGCGGCGCCGCCTCGGCGACGCCGCGGCCCAAGAGGGCGATGTCGCGGCCGAGAGCGTCGAGTCCGTCGAGCCTGGCGGCAAGGCTTTCGGTTCCAGCGGTTTGCGGCGCGGCGAGCGCCGCGTCGACGCGCGCCCCCAGATCGCCCGCCAATCGCTCCAGCTCGGCTCGCGACTGGGCGCCGGATGCGACGAAATCCTGGCGCATCGCGTCGATCCGGCCGGAAAGGGATTCGAGTCCGGTCTGGAGGCGGTCGATATGATCGGCGGGGGGCGCCGCGCCGGCGGCGGCGGCGTCGAATTTGCGCGCCAGGGCCTCGAAACGTTCGTCCAGCAGCGCGGTGAGCTGCGCCGTCTGCGGGCGCGGCGTGCGCACGCCGGACTCAAGATCGCGCTGTCGCGCGGCGATCTGGCCGATCGCGTCGGCGACCCCGCCCTTGAGCGCGTGCGCGCCATCCTGCCCCTGCGGCGCCGGCCGGTCGAGCCGGGCAAGAATCGCGGCAAGCCGCCCATCGAGCCGGCGCAGACAGGATTCGTCCGCGCCTTCCCCGGATTGACGCGACATTGCCTCGATCCGCGACTCCAGGCGCTCCAGCGCGCCGCGCAGGGCATCGTCGTCGGACGGCCGTTCCTGGCGCGACAGCCGGGTTTCGAATTCGCCAAGCCGGGCGTGGGCAGAGCCGATCGCGCCCCGTAGCGGCTTGGTCGCCTCCTTGTCGCGGCGATTCAATCGTTGCTCGATTTCGCTCAGCCGGGCGCCGACCTGAGCCAGGGTGTCGGCGCGATCCTCCTCGGAGGCCTCGATCAGCTGGGCGACATTGGCGATGGCGCGCGCGGCCCGCGTTTCGACCCGACTCGCCTGCTCCTCGAAGGCGGCGACCGCCTGTTCGAGCAGGGCCTCCGCGTCGGCGCTTTCGCGAGCGTAACGCCCGCGGCGGATCGGGTCCGAATTCCGGCGCATGAACAGCTCGGCGGCGGCGGCGCGGCCCCGGCGGGGCTCCGGCGCGACGTTCCGGCGGCTCACGCGCTCGGTCGTCCGCGCGCTTTCGCCCCATTCCCTTGCATCATCCTCATTCGACCGGGATTCGACGCGCCGGTCGGACTCGCCGCGCCGCCGGCGCGGCGTCTCGTCGGCGCGCGGCGCCTGGCTGAGGCGCGCAAGCTGGGCGGCGACGGCCTCCAGCCTTTCGTCGGCGTCGAACTCCTGGGCGTTGGCGCCGATTTCGGCGGCGCGGTCCGCGATCGCCCGATTCATCCACTCGCCCAAAGACAGCCCGTCGCGCCGCGCGGCTTCCTTCGCGGCCTCGCGCACATCGAAATCCACGCCCTTGATGCTCCACGGAGCCGCTTTGGTCATTTGTCGATCCTGCTGTCGAGCGGGGTGAAACCCTTGTTCCGCATAGGGCCTGACTTGCCGCGTCGGCGCGATTCGGCGACGCTCTCAGGCCTCCCATCGACTTTCCGAATTTAGGGTAAACATCCCGTTAACCATGATCGATTTTGAGACACACAAGTTAAAGCTGTGAAATTTTCATTGCAGGTTGTGTTGACGAAGGTTACAACCTTTCCGTGTGTCATGTTCCGATTCCCTTCCCATCCAGGACCTCACAAAAATGAAATCCTCAGCCCAGCGCGTCGAACGCCTTCCCCACCGCGAGCAATCGCTCGCCGAAATGCTGACCATCGGCGAAATTGCGCGAATCTATGGGATTACACTCCGCGCCTTGCGCTTTTACGAGCAACGCGGCCTGCTGAAGCCTTTGCGCCGTGGCGGCGCGCGCTTCTATGATTCGACCCAGAGGACTCGGCTTCAGCTGATCCTCAAGGGCAAGCACCTCGGCTTCACGCTCAGTGAAATTTCCGGCCTGCTCGACGCCGACGCGAGCGCCGCCCAGCCGACTGCGGATTTTACGCTGGACGAAACGATGGTGCTGGCCCAGCTTCGCCATCTCGAAGGACGCCGCACCGAACTTGATCAGGCGATCGAGGAACTGCGCGCGACCCAACGCCGCCTCACCGGCGCGCCGGATTGAACATCCCGCGGCCTGCCCTTCGCGCGCCAGGCCGCATCCTTCCCCGGCGCCCGAGGAAACGCCGGCGAATCGCGACAAAAGCAGATCGAGAACCGACGTGTCCCATGGCCCGCCAATCGCGCGGGCCATTTTAATCATTTCCAAGAGCGCTTTGCGGAGTCGCATTCCTGCCGCCGGCGCAAGATCGGACCCGGTCAGAACGGCC
Organism: Pseudomonadota bacterium; assembly: GCA_021812505.1. Next base: position 1,497 of record JAKANG010000129.1, on the reverse strand, counting down.
GCCCATTGCCGGAGCGATCGCCTTGAGCCATGCTGGCGCCAGGGAACCAAACTCTTGCGAGAGCGCCATGGGCCGTCAGATCGCCGTTTATTTCTCCTTGCACAGCCCTTGGGCCTACATCGGCCATGGCGCATTTCAGGCGCTTGTCGCCAAGCACAAGCTGCGCGTGAACTACCGTCCCGTCTCTCTGCACCAGATCTATCCGGAATCGGGGGGCTTGCCGCTCGCCAGGCGTCATCCGCTGCGGCAGAACTACCGGATCGTCGAATTGCAACGCTGGCGCGAAAAGCGCGGCCTGAAGCTCCACCTCCATCCCAGGCACTGGCCCTTCGATCCCGCGCCCGGAGACAGGATCGTCTGCGCCATGACCCTGGCTGGAGTGGACCCCTCGAATTTCATGGCGGGCGCCTTCGCCGGCGCCTTCGAGCGCCAGCTCGATGTCGGCGATGTCGCGACGCTGGCGCAAATCCTCGGCGAAACGGGCTATGAGCCGGCCTGGCTGCGGCGAGGCGAGAGCGGCGAGGCGGAGACCTGCTATCAGGGCAATCTGGCGCTCGCGCTGGAAGCCGGCGTGTTCGGCTCGCCATCCTATGTGCTCGACGGGGAGGTGTTCTGGGGCCAGGACCGCCTCGAACTGCTCGACGACGCGCTGACCAGCGGACGGGCGCCCTTTCGGCCTGACGCCTGACTTCTTTTTTGGAATTAGCGCTTCCCTCCGGCGCCGCAAGATTCTAGGACTGTCACGCTTCACCAAAGGGTCTTTTCGTGGCTTGCAAACATATACTGGTCACCGGCGGCGCGGGCTTCATCGGTTCGGCGGTCGCGCGGCGCATCATCGAGCAGACGCCTCATGAGGTGCTGGTCTTCGATAAGCTCACTTACGCCGGCAATCTGGCCTCGCTCGCGCCGGTCGCCGCCCACCCGCGCTATCATTTCGCGCAGGGCGACATCTGCGACGCCGGGGCGGTGCGCGCGGCCTTCGAGTCCTTCAAGCCCGACTGGGTGATGCATCTGGCCGCGGAGAGCCATGTCGATCGCTCGATCGACGGCCCCGGCGAGTTCATTCAGACGAATCTGGTCGGCACTTTCGTCATGTTGCAGGAAGCTCTGCGCCACTGGCGCGGGCTCCAGGGCGAGGCGGCCCGGAATTTCCGCTTCCACCACATCTCGACCGACGAAGTTTTTGGATCGCTCGGCGATGACGGCCTATTCCGCGAAGACACGCCCTACGCGCCCAATTCGCCCTATTCCGCCTCGAAGGCCGGCTCCGATCATCTGGTGCGCGCCTGGACCCATACTTACGGCCTGCCCACCGTCGCCACCAATTGCTCGAATAATTACGGGCCTTACCAGTTCCCCGAGAAGCTGATCCCGCTGATCATCCTCAACGCCCTGGAAGGCAAGCCCCTGCCCGTCTATGGCGCCGGCGAGAACATCCGCGACTGGCTCTATGTCGACGACCATGCCGAAGCCTTGCTTCTTGCGGTCGAACAGGGC
>JAKANG010000128.1 GCA_021812505.1 Pseudomonadota bacterium | reverse complement strand
GGGTCAGCGTCGAGCCGCCCTGCACCACCCCGGAGGCCCGGGCGTTGACGGTCAGCGCCCGCAAAAGGCCGATCGGATCGACGCCCCAATGGTCGTAAAAGCGGCGGTCCTCGGTCGCAAGGACGGCGTGGATCACATAATCGGGATATTCGTCGAGCGGCACCGCGTCGTCATGGAGGATGCCGCGCCGGCCGACCTCCTTGCCATAGCGGTCCTGGAACGTGATGGCGAGGTCGGACTGTTTGAGCCAGTCGCGCGCGGCGGTGAGGCGGAAGGCGGGCTGGGCGAGGGCGACCATCACCAGCCCGCCGAAAACGCCGAGCGTCAGCGCCTCGCAGGCGAGATCGGCCGCGACGCGGGTCGCGCCGCGCGCGTGGAACCGCTCCATGAAGCTGGAATAATCGCGCCAGAACTCCGCCGATTCCACGCCGAGCGAGTAAAATGTGCTGTCGATCCAGGAATCGACCGCGAGCAGCGCGTTGCGCAAAACGCGGAACCATCTGGCTTTGCTGAAATCATAGGCCAAGGCGGCCCCGCTCCGTTCCTGTCGCGCGAGCCTTGACAGACCGCCCGCGCCGACGCCTAAACATTGTCTTAACGCTCTCCGCCTGCAAGGGCAAAATACGCGCCAGCGCAAACCGCGCCATTTTGAAACAGGTCATGTCCGAGAAGTGCAAACCGCGTCCATCCCGTTCCCAGGGCAACCCGTTCTGGCGCGGCCGCGCGCTCGCCGATTTCACCAAGGCGGAATGGGAAAGCCTGTGCGACGGCTGCGGCCGCTGTTGTCTGGTCAAGCTGGAGGACGAGGACAGCGGCGAAATCCACTTCACCGATGTCGGCTGCCGTCTGCTCGACCCGGCGACGGCGCGCTGCCGCGATTATGGCCATCGCGCGCGGCGGGTGAGGGACTGCATCCGCCTCACACCGGAAAGCGCCGCGAGCCTGACCTGGCTGCCGCCGACCTGCGCCTATCGGCTTTTGGCGCGCGGCGAGGATTTGCCGGACTGGCACCCTCTGGTCAGCGGACGGCGCGCAAGCGTGGTCGAGGCGGGAGTTTCCGTTCTAGGACGGGTCAGCGCTTTGGAAGACGAATTGCCGGTCGAGGCTCTGGTGGACCACATCGTCGCCTGGCCAGGGAAAGTGCCCAAGGCGGCGAAACGGGGGCGGAGCAAAAAAGGTTAAGGCGATCTTGGCTGTTAATCGCCGCTTTACGCCCGAAACGGGATTTTCGGATCAGGGCGGGAATATCCCCTGAACGAATCGCTGAACGGCGGCGTTTTCCGATTTGTTCGGCATTTGAATCGATTCTTGACGACGAGGCCACGCGGGGCGCCCCAATTCGGGATTTGCGGAATTTTGCGCGAACGAAAGGGGCGCGAATCGCTTTTTCGCGCCCCTTCGCTTTTTGTTCGCTCGCATTTACTCCGCCAGCGCGAAAAGAATCCGCGCCCAGCTCCGCGCCCCCTTCTGGAAGGAGGACAACTCGTATTTCTCGTTGGGCGAGTGGATGCGGTCGTCGTCGAGGCCGAAGCCGACCATCAGCGAGCCGATTTTCAGCTCGCGCTTGAAAATGCCGACCACCGGGATCGAGCCGCCGGAGGCGGCGAGCACCGCGGGCTTGCCCCATTCCTGTTCCAGCGCGCGGCTGGCGCGCTGGATCGCCTCGGAATGGAAGGACAGCGACAAAGCCGGGCTCGCGCCATGGCTCAGAAATTCGGCCTTGCTGTCCGGCGGCAGGTTCTCCCGCACATAGTCGCGGAAGGCGTCGACGATGGCTTGCGGGTCCTGCTTGCCGACGAGACGAAACGAGAATTTGGCGCTCGCGCGCGCCGGCAGCACGGTCTTGGAGCCCTCGCCGGTATAGCCGCCGACAATGCCGTTGACGTCGCAGGTGGGGCGCGCCCAGATCTGCTCCAGGACGGAAAACGCCGTCTCGCCCGCCGGCGTCGACAGACCGACGTGGGCGAGAAAATCGGCTTCGCTGAAATCGAGCGCCGCCCATTGCGCCTTGATCTCGGGCGGCAGTTCGGGGACTTCTTCATAGAAGCCTGGAAGGGTCACGCGGCCGTCCTCGTCATGCAAGCCGGCGATAATCCGCGACAGGACATGGATCGGATTGACGGCGGGGCCGCCGAACATGCCGGAATGGAGGTCGCGGTTGGCGCCCTTGACGATGACTTCCTCCAGCACCAGACCGCGCAGCATGCAGGTGATTAGCGGCGTGTCGCGAGTCCACATATTGGTGTCGCAGACCAGCACCAGATCGGCCTTCAGCTCCTTGGCGTTTTCGGCGATGAAGGCAGGCAGCGAGGGCGAGCCGGTTTCCTCTTCGCCCTCGAACAATACGCTGACAGTGCATGGAAGGCCGCCATTGGCGCGCAGAGCGCGGCAAGCCTCAATGAAGGTCATGAGCTGGCCCTTGTCGTCGGCGGCGCCGCGCGCCATGATTTGCCTGTGGCCCGCTCCGGCGTCCTTCAAGGCCGGGGTGAAGGGATCGGCGGTCCACAGCTCCGGCGGATCGACCGGCTGAACGTCGTAATGCCCATAGAACAGCACATGGGGCGCGTCCGGCCGCGACGCCTTTGCCTTGCCGACCACCATCGGATGGCCGGCGGTCGGGCGCACGGACGCATCGAAGCCGATATCGCGCAGCTGGCCCGCAAGCCATTCGGCGGCGGCGGAGCAATCGGCTGCGTAAGCGGGATCGGTGGAGATCGAGCGGATTCGCAGCAGTTCGAACAGGCGGTCCAGCGCCCCCTGACGGTCGGCGTCGAGCGCGGCCAGCGCTTTTTCGAGATTGGACATGGCGGCTCCAGAATGAATCGTATGATAAACTATCAGCAGACAGGAGTGGCGTCACGCGGCGAGCTGCTGCTTCGGGCACAGGAGGCGTTCAAATGACCACGATTCCACAAGGGTGGAGCGGCGACGAGAAGAAAATCGCCAAGGTCTTTCATTTCGGGACTTTCGCCCAGGCCCTGGGCTTCATGGTCGAGGTCGGACTCTACTGCGAGCGCGAGGACCATCATCCCGAGTGGAAGAATGTCTACAACAAGGTCTGGGTCGAGCTTTCGACCCATTCCGCCGGCAAGGTGACGGAAAAGGACCTGGCGCTCGCGGTCCACATGGACAAGGTTTTTGCGCGCTGATCATTCCGCGGCGCTGATCGCGGCGAGGCGGTTGCGGGCCTGTTCGCGCGGGCCGGGGAGATGGATGCGCACCCGCGTGCCATGGCCCGGCGTGGAGTCGATCAGCAATTCGCCGCCGTGAAGCTCGACCAGCGAGCGGGCGATCGACAGGCCGAGTCCGGGACCTTTCATGCCGTCCTGCATCAGCGGCGAGCGCTGCTCGAAAGGATGGCAGACGAGGACGATTTCTTCCGCCGTCATGCCGCAGCCGCTGTCCTCGACGACGATGTCGTGGGCCGGGTCCTCGCCGGCGACGCTGACCGCGATGCGTCCTCCTTCCGGCGTGAACTTGATCGCGTTTTCGATCAGGATGCCGACGACGCGGCGCAACAGTTCGGGATCGGCGAAAACATGGGCCTCGGCCGGCGGCTCGAAGGCGATCGAGACATTCTTGGCCTCGGCGGCGGCGCGGGCGGAGTCGACGGTTTCGGCGAGACTCGGCGTCAGGTCCACCTCGCGGGCGTTCAGCACCACCTGTCCGGCGTCGAGACGGGCCATTTCGAGCACGTCGCCGATGACGCCGTGGAGATATTCGCCCGACTGGCGGATGTGATTGGCGTATTGCAGATAGCGCGCATTGCCGATCTCGCCGAAATATTGCTGCTCCATCACCTCCGCGAAACCAATGATATGGGTGAGCGGCGTGCGCAATTCGTGGCTCATATTGGCGAGAAAGTCGGATTTGGCGCGATTGGCGGTCTCGGCGACGGCCTTTTGCTCCAGGTAGCGTTCGGCGAGTTCGGCGAGCTGCTGGGCCTGAAGCTCCAGGGTCTGGCGGGAGCGGCGCAGGTCGGCGACGGTGGCGGTCAGGCGGCGCTCGCTGTCGAGCAGGGATTGCTCGTGATGTTTCAGGGCCGAAATATCAGCGCCGACCGAGACATAACCGCCGTCCTTGGTGCGGCGTTCGGTGATCTGGAGCCAGCGGCCGTCGGCGAGGCGCGCTTCGTAAACTCGTCCGTCCCCATCGTCGTCAGGCATGGCGCAGGCCTGTTCGGCGAAATTGCGCGACTGCGCCATGATCTTCCAGTAGGGCGCGCCGGGCGTGGCGCATTCGTGCGGCAGGCCATGCACGTTCTGGAATTTGGAATTGCACAGGACCAGCCGGTTGTCGGCGTCCCACAGCACGAAGGCCTCGGAGATCGACTCCACCGCGTCGCGGAGCCGGGAATCGGCGGCGGCGCTGCGCTCGGCGAGGCGGACCTGCTCGGAAATGTCCACCGCGATGCCGACGAGATGAGGCGCGCGTTCTCGCCCTTCGTGAATCACCTGGGCGCGGGCGCGAATCCAGATCCAGCGCCCTTCGGCGTCGCGGACGCGAAAGGCGTGGTCGATCGAGGACGCGCGGCCGGAGGTCAGTTGCTCGGCGAAGCTCGAAAGCTTGTCGTCTTCGGGATGGATCAGCGCCCGCAGGTCGCCGAAGGAGAGGAACTCGCCGGTCCGGGTCATCGACAGCATGTCGTACATCGAATCCGACCAGTAGATGCGGCCGGTGGCGAGGTTCCAGTCCCACAGCCCGCAGCGGCCGCGATTGAGCGCGGCGTCGATGCGGTTGCGAATGCGCGCGCGGTCGGTCTCGGCGTCGAGCGCTCGGCTGGTCTGGGCGAAATAGGCGAAGACGACGACCGCCATCACTGAAGCGATGAGCAGGAACAGCAAGGCTGAACGCCAGGCGGTCGCGCGCCATTCGGACATGGCGCTGGCAAGCGGCTGGATGATGGCCAGCTGGCCAAAAGGCGGCTTGAGGCCGCGCACGGTGGCGAGGGCGTCGCCGCCGTTGGGAAGGCCGACGCGCATAGCGCCGGCTTTTTCTGCGAAGATGGTAAGGGGTTGGGACGGGCCGAGATGGCCTGCGAGCGTGCTTTCAGCGATGGCGCCGGGGGGCAGGGTGGAAAGGATCCGGCCGTCGGCGTTGGTGACGGCGAGGATGCGGCCCTGGGTCTGGAGGCGGCCGAGCGCGGAGGCGAGGATCAGGGCGGCGGGCTCGCCGGGCGGCGCGTCGCGCGCCGCGTCGTTGAAATCCTCGGCGGCGAGGCGGCCGATCATGTCCATCGTCGCAAGCGCCTCGGGAACGACACGGTCGTGGCTTTGCAGTGCGATCTGGGCGGCGACGCCAAACAAGGCGAGCAGGAATAGGGCGATCAGCGTGGGGATGGCGGCGCGCGGCAGCGGCTCGGGCCGGGGGCTGCGGGCGGGCGCGGCGGGAGGCGCTTCGGCGGGAGCCAGCGGCGCGGCGCCGTCCTCGGATGGCGCGGCCTCGTCGCGGCGGAAGAGCCGGGTCGCCGAAGCGCCTTGGGAGGCGCCTTGGGGACCAGCGGGGGGCGTTCGCGCGCCGGCAAGCGGGCTGGCGCCTTCAAGGCATAGATAGCCGCCGGCTGCGTTTGCACGCGCGATGACACGCTCCCGGGGGGGTGAAATTGAGCGATCCGGAGCCTTACAGCGACGCCCCCGAACCACCATCGTACGAATCCGAAGCGGG
>JAKANG010000127.1 GCA_021812505.1 Pseudomonadota bacterium | reverse complement strand
CCTGGCCGGCCACGCTCACGATCCGCATGCGGAGCCCCGCACCGTTTTCGGGCGTTTCCAGCATGGGTTCGAACGGCGTTTCTCGGCGGCGCGGAACGGCTATGAGCGCATCCTGATAACCGCGATGCGTCGGCGGAAAGTGTTCATCGCCGGTTTTATGGGCTTTGTCCTGTCCTCGCTGCTCCTTGTCCCGACGCTCGGCCAGAATTTCTTCCCGCCGGTGGAGTCGGTTCAACTGAAGCTCCATGTGCGCGGCCCGACGGGTCTGCGCATCGAGGAGACCGGCCGCTTGTTCACGCGCGTCCAGGACGCCATCAGGCAGATCGCCGGCCCGGACGCCATTTCTTCGATCGTCGACAATATCGGCCTGCCGATCAGCGGCATCAACATGGCCTACAGCAATTCCGGAACGATCGGCGCCATGGATGGCGATATCCTGATCACCCTGAAGGAGGGGCAGGAAAGGAAGAGCGAGGAACTCGTCCGCGCCCTGCGTGAAAAGCTCCCGCACCTCTTCCCTGAGGCGACCTTCTCCTTCCTGCCCGCCGACATCGTGACGCAGATCCTCAATTTCGGTCTGCCGGCCCCGATCGACGTCCAGATCATCGGCAACAATCGCGAGGCCAATCGCGAACTCGCCAACAAGCTGCTGAAACGCATCGCGCACGTCACGGGCGTCGCCGACGCTCGCATCCAGCAGCCGGGCGACCTCCCGACGATCAGAGTGGACGTCAACCGCATTCTCGCCGATCGTCTTGGCGTAACGGAAAGAGACATCGCCAGGTCCATGCTCACCACTTTGGCCGGCTCGATCCAGACGAATCCGGTGTTCTGGCTCAATCCGCAGAATGGCGTGTCCTATCCAGTCGTGGTCCAGACGCCGCAATATTGGATGCATTCGCTGCTGGACCTCGCCCGCATCCCGGTGTCGGTGGGTAATGCGCCGCAGATCCTCGGCGCTCTCGCCGAGATCAGCCGGACCGTCACCGACGCGGTGGTCTCGCATTATTCCGTCCAGCCGGTGCTCGACATTTTCGCGACCAATTCAGGGCGCGATCTCGGAGGCGTCGCCAGCGACATCAACAAAATTCTCGACGAATTCCAGTCGCAGCGCCCGCGCGGCACCCAGATCGTCCTGCGCGGCCAGACGGCGACGATGAACTCGGCCTATACCCAGCTTTATGAAGGATTGGCGCTGGCCGTCGTGCTGATCTATCTGTTGATCGTCGTCAATTTCCAGTCGTGGACCGACCCTTTCGTCATCGTCGCGGCGCTGCCGGCGGCGCTGGCGGGCGTGACCTGGATGCTGTTCGCGACCCACACGACGCTTTCCGTTCCCGCGCTGACCGGCGCGATCATGACCATGGGCGTGGCGACGGCCAATTCGATCCTGGTGGTGAGCTTCGCCCGCGAACAGCTCGCCGACGGGCTGCCGCCGTTCGAGGCGGCGCTCAACGCCGGCGTCGGGCGCTTCCGCCCAGTGCTGATGACGGCGCTCGCCATGATCATCGGCATGGCGCCGATGGCGCTGAGCGCCGAACAGAACGCGCCGCTCGGCCGCGCGGTGATCGGCGGCCTCCTTTTCGCGACCGTGGCGACGCTGGTCTTCGTTCCCGTGGTGTTCGGCATCGCCCATTCCTGGGGCGAGAAGAACGAGAAAGGCCCATCCGGAAGTCCCGCTGAACTCGTGACTTGAGCCGCCCCGGTCACGTCAGGGTGGAGCTGGCGGAGATTTGCGGAAGGAAACGATCAAGATGGCAGCCAATGAACCGGAATCGGCCAAATGCGCCACATGCGTTTACTGGGGCCTGGAGCCCCCGAGAAAAGACTTGTGCCAGCGTCATGCGCCTGTCGCCGGGAATCGCGAATTGGTCGCGCATTGGCCACACACCAAGGCTTGGCAATGGTGCGGGGAATATGTGCCGGACGTTGGCCAACGCCTCACCCATTGCCTCGATTGCCGGTTCTGGACCCGCTGGCCGAATGGTCTTGAGCCCAGGGATCGCGACGACCGGTTCTCGGCATGGTGGGCGCAGGCCGGCTATTGCCTCCGCTTCGCGCCGAAGCCCTCGCGCGAGCTCGGTCCGCGCGCCTACTGGCCCGCGACCAATGCGGCCGATTTGTGCGGCGACGCCACGCCGGCCTTGAGGGTCGTTTCGGAGGACGAAGACCGATCGCGACTTTCGGGGCGCTGAACTCCGCCACCGCGAGGGCGAATCATGAGGGGCCTGCCATGACGGATTCTCCTTCGCATTCGCCCGCATCCGACGCCCGGGATCGTGCTGGATTGGCGTCCGGCGAGGCGCGGCGCCTGCTCGCGAAATATGGCTTCAACGAGGTCGCCGAGCCGAAGCGCAATCCCTTGCTCGCCCTGCTCGCGCATTTCTGGGCGCCCGTGCCGTGGATGCTGGAAGCCGCGGTCGTGTTGCAGGCCCTTCTCGGGGATTATCTCGAAGCCGGGGTCATCGCCGGCCTCCTGGTGTTTAACGCGCTGCTATCCTTCATCCAGGGCGCACGGGCGGAATCCGCGCTCGCCGCGCTCAAAGCCCAGCTTGCCCTGACCGCCTCGGCGCGACGCGACGGAGCCTGGATCGACCTGCCGGCGCGAGAGATCGTTCCCGGGGACCTGGTCAAACTCTCGCTGGGCGCCATAGTGCCTGCGGATGTGCGTCTGATGTCGGGCAATGTGCTGCTCGACCAGTCGATGATCACCGGCGAATCCTTGCCGGCGGAAGCGAGCGAAGGCGGGAAAACCTTTGCCGGCGCGCTGGTCAGGCGCGGCGAGGCGGAGGCGGTCGTGACGGCGACCGGCGCGCGCACTTATTCCGGCAGGGCCGCCGAACTGGTGCGCATCGCCCATGGTCCCAGCGCCGAACAGGCGACGATCCTGCGCGTGGTCCGCAATCTCGCCTTGTTCAATGGATTCGTGCTCCTGCTGATGATCGGCTACGCGATCACTCACGACATGCCCGCCGCGGATCTTGTCGCGCTTGCTTTGACCGTCATCCTCGCGTCGGTTCCCGTGGCCCTCCCGGCGACATTCACCCTGGCGAGCGCGCTTGGCGCGCAGCGCCTGATCGCCCGCGGCGTTCTGCCGACCCGGCTTTCGGCCGTGCATGACGCCGCCGCGATGGACGTTCTCTGTTCCGACAAGACCGGGACGTTGACGCAAAATGAACTCAAGGTCGATGTGGTTCGCGCTTTTCGGGGTTTCAGCGAAGCGGAAATCCTGGCCTTGGGCGCCGCCGCCAGCAGCGAAGGTGGCAAGGATCCCGTGGACGCCGCGGTGCGGGCGGCGGCGCGGGACGCCGGAGCGGAGCCCGAAAAGGCGCTTGATTTCACGCCGTTCGATCCCGGGACTAAATATTCCGAGGCGCGAATCGCGCGCGACGGAACGCCATGGCGCGTGGTCAAGGGCGCCTTCGCGGCGGTCGCGCGGCTCGCGGAGGCGCCGGAGACGGTGGCCGCCGCCGCCGACGATCTCGCCGCGCGCGGCGCGCGCGTTCTCGCGATCGCCTGCGGACCCGCGGAGAATTTTCGTATCGCCGGACTGATCGCCCTGAGCGATCCGCCACGCCCCGACGCCGCGCCTTTGATCGGCGAACTGGCCGCTCTGGGCGTCGCGACCGTCATGGTCACCGGCGACGCCGCGCCGACCGCCGGCGCCGTCGCCCATCGGATCGGCATCGATCGGCCGGTCTGTCCGCCCGGTTCTGTTCCGGACCGCATTTCGCCCGCGGATTACGGAGTCTTCGCCGGCGTGTTTCCCGAAGAGAAGTTCGGCCTGGTGAAGGCGTTCCAGAAGGCGGGCCACACCGTCGGCATGTGCGGCGACGGCGCCAATGACGCGCCGGCGCTGCGTCAGGCCCAGATCGGGATCGCAGTCTCCACCGCGACCGACGTCGCCAAATCGGCGGCCGGGCTGGTGCTTACCGCGCCGGGCCTCGGAGGAATCGTCGCCGCGATCAAGGAAGGCCGCGCCACATTCCAGCGCATCCTGACCTACACGATCAACGCGCTCCTGCGAAAGATCGAGATGGTGCTGTTTCTCGGCGCCGGTCTCCTCCTGACCGGACATGCGGTGTTGACGCCCATGCTGATGGTGCTTCTGCTGGTCGCAAACGATTTTCTGACCATGTCGCTCTCCGCCGATCAGGCTTCCCCTTCTCCGAAGCCCGATGTCTGGCGAATCGGGCCGGTCACTGTCGCGGCGGCGGCGTTGGGGCTGGTCAAGCTGGTCTTCTCGACCGCCGTGCTGGCGTTGGGTTATTTCAGCTTCGGTCTCGCGACTGGTCCGCTGCGGACGCTGGCGTTTTTCACGATGATTGTCGACGCCCAGACGACGGTCTATGTCGTGCGGGAAAGGCGACGGATGTGGGCGTCGCGGCCGGGCGCCTGGGTCATCGCGTCAAGCGCCGCCGATCTCGGCCTCGGCGCTTGGCTTTCACTCAATGGCTGGATGACGCCGCCGATTCCCATCGGCCTCGTCGCCGGCCTCCTGGCGGCGGCAGCGGTTTTCGCGCTGCTGCTCGACGCCATCAAGGTCCCGGTCTTCCGCCGGCTCGGCATCGTTTGACCCTATTTCGCCTGCGCCGTGACTGTGGCCGGATAGGCGCTTTCCCATCCCCCGCCGAGCGCCTTGAACAATTGCACCAGATCGAGGCCGAGATTGGTGGCGCTCTCGCTGAGCCTTTGCTCCGCGAGGAGCTGGGTGCGCTGGGCGTTCAGCACGTTGATAAATTCCTCGACGCCCTGCTTGTAGCGGGCGCGCGCTATGCCGAGGGCCACGCGGGCGTGATCGACCTGGGCTTTGAGCCGGGCGTGGCGCTCCTGCTCAAGTCTGTGCGCTGTCAGAGCATTTATGACATCGTGCCACGCTTGCAGCACGGCGCGGTGATAGGTCAGCGCCGCCTCGCGCTGCTGCGCGGTGCGTAATTCCACCATGCTCTGGAGCCGGCCGGCATTGAAAATCGGCAGTTGGATGCTCGGCCCGAAATTATATTGCAGCGAACTCGCCCACCACATTTTCGGCAGCGTGAGCGAATCGAAACCGGCCACGCCGTTCAGCTGAATGGTGGGATAAAAGGCCGCGACGGCAACGCCGATATTGGCGGTCGCCTCGTGCAATTGCGCTTCCGCCGCGCGAATGTCGGGACGACGCCGCGCGAGTTCCGAGGGCACGCCGACCGGGGCCGCCGGCGGCGTCACCGGCATGGCGCGCGGCGTGGCCAGTTTCGGGCGCAAGGCGCCCGGCGGCTCGTCGAGCAGGAAGGACAGAGCGTTGATCAGCTCCGATTCCCGCTGTTCCAGCCCTGGCAGTTCGGCCTTGATCGATTCGATCTGCGCTTGCGCGTTCTCGGTGTCGAGCGCGTTTTGCAGGCCGGAGCTCTGACGCTCGCGCGCCACTTCCAGCACGTCCTCGCTGATCTTGAGGTTGTTGCGGGCGATGGCGAGCTGGGCCTGCGCTCCGCGCAGCGAAATATAATCGCGCGCGACTTCGGCCAGCGCCGAGACCAGAGCCCCGCGCCGCTGCTCGGCGCTCGTCTCGACATTGGCGTTGGCCGCCTCGACCTGGCGCCGGACATGGCCCCACAGGTCCAGCTCCCATGAGGCGTCGAAGCCGGTGTAATAATCGGTGATCGGCTGAATGGTGAAATTCCGCCCTGC
>JAKANG010000126.1 GCA_021812505.1 Pseudomonadota bacterium | reverse complement strand
TGACGAGATTACCCGTCTGAACGGCCTTGCCGGTCAATTCGCAACGGCGGGACATGGTCGCTACCTTTCAACTCCTGAACGCCGCCAGAAAGGGCGACGCCGGCTCGCGCCGGAATTTTTAAGGCCTCGCGGCCGGAATTCGTGAGACCGCCGTCTCATCCTTCGTCCCCGATCAGCTTCGCGCCTTTCGGAAACGGCAAAGACCGCAGGAACGCCTGTTCCGCGCGGGACGGTTCATGGAGGCGGGTCTATAAGCGACCGGGCTTCAAAGGTCAAGGCCGCAAGCCGCCAGAAACGCCCAAAATCGGCAGGTTGTGTCGCCGCCGGGAAGCCGATCAATGTGAGAGAAAATGGTCGGAGTGAGAGGATTCGAACCTCCGACCCCCTCGTCCCGAACGAGGTGCGCTACCAGGCTGCGCTACACTCCGACATCGCGGCCGCTGATTTCGCCGCCGACTTGCGGGCTTATAGCGGCGCCATCGAACCGGAGCAAGAGGCTTAGGCTCCCTTTGTGAAATTTCACGAAAGCGGCGCAAAAACCTCCAATTCATTGGCCAAGACATTTGTCGGCGCCGCCGCCTCGCCGTTATATTCTGCCGCGATCTCAGTCGAATCACGTCGACGCGCCGGCGCGGCCGCCGCAAAGGTTGTCCGATGAAAGGTTCTTTCTCCCGAGGCCTCGGTCTTTTCGCCGCGACGCTCGCGGCTTGCGCGCCGCTCGCCGGAGCGGCGGGGGCCGAAACCATGCACGCCAATTACCGCGTCTCGCTGATCGGCGTGCCGATCGGCGTCGCCACCGCCAACGCCTCGGTCGCCGAAAGCCGCTACAAGGTCGTGCTCAATGTGCGCCTGACCGGCGTCGCGGCCTGGATCTCCAAATTGCGCATGGCGCTCGCCTCCTCGGGAAATTACTCGGGCGGCGCCCTGTCGCCGTCCGGCTACGCCACCATCGCCTCCAATTCGCGCGAGACCCGCACCCTGCGCATGGCCATCCGCGAAGGCGCCGTGCGCGAGATCCAATATTCGCCGCCCTGGTACGACCAGAACAGCCCGGACCGCGTGCCCCTGACAGCCGCCAGCAAGCGCGACGTCATCGACCCGCTTTCCGCCTTCCTCATGCCGGCCCCGGCGGACGCGAGCCCGGTCGGCCCCGCCGCCTGCAACCGCCGCGTTCCCGTGTTCGACGGCTATACCCGATTCGACGTGACCCTCGATTACGTCGGGGTCAAGGAAATCCACACCCGCGGCTATTCCGGCCCGGTGACGATCTGCTCCGCGCGCTACATTCCGATCGCCGGGCACAAGCCATCCGCCGAGGCGACCCAGTTCATGGCCAACAACAAGGACATGAACATCTGGCTCGCCCCCGTGCCGCATATGCACCTGGTCGTGCCCTATCGCGTCTCGCTGATGACCCAGGCGGGAACGGCGGTCATCGAGGCCGCCGAACTGCGCTTCACGCCTTGACGCAAGGCCGCGGGCCTTCACGACTTCGTCATAGAGAAACCATTGACAGGACAGGCGTTTTGAGTCCACGCCACATGGACCCGTGCGCGCGGCGCGATTCAAGTTCTGGCGTATGGTCTTGCCCCGACGCCCATATGTAGCGCGAACAAAAGCAGATTCGAGCGCGGTCAGCGATTCGGGCGCGATTCGTTCGCGCAAGGTTCAAGAATTTAACGCGGAAAGCCCGACCCACTCGCGTTTCTTGTCCAAGGCTTTGATTTTGCGGGAGACCCGTCCCTCGTTTCGTCCGGGAATGAGACAGGCCGGCAAGATTCGGCATAGAGAGGCTTTCTGGGCGCGCCGCGATTCTTTTGTGGCATCCGCGCCGCGAATTCCTTTATGAAGGCGTGCGGGCCGGCTCGATCCCAAACTTTTCCAGCCCGCAGCAAATGCCGGAGCCTTTGGCATGAATTCGCATGGCGGCCCGCGCGCCGCCGCCAATGTCTTGCCGATGAACGTCTCGGCGATGAACGTCTTGGCGATTCTTGGCCCGACCAATACCGGCAAGACCCATTTCGCCATCGAGCGGATGCTGAGCCATCCCTCGGGCATGATCGGCCTGCCGCTGCGGCTGCTGGCGCGCGAAGTCTATAACCGCGTGGTCGCCAAGGTCGGCAGCGAGGCGGTGGCGCTGATCACCGGCGAGGAGAAGATCAAGCCGAGACATCCGCGCTATTGGGTCTCGACCGTGGAGGCCATGCCGCGCGACCTCCAGTTGCCCTTCGTCGCCATCGACGAAATCCAGCTCGCCGCGAGTTTCGATCGCGGCCATGTCTTCACCGACCGCATTCTCAACCGGCGCGGGACCGAGGAGACGCTGCTCATCGGCGCCGCGACCATGCAGGAGGCGCTGGAGCGGCTGCTGCCCGGAATTCGCACCCTGTCGCGCCCGCGCTTCTCGCAGCTCGTTTTCGCCGGCGACCGGAAAATCGCCCGCCTTCCCCGGCGCAGCGCCATCGTCACTTTCCGCGCCGAGGATGTTTACGCCATCGCCGAATGGATCAGGCGCCAGCGCGGCGGCGCGGCGGTGGTGCTCGGCGCCCTGTCGCCCCGCACACGCAACGCCCAGATCGACCTCTATCAGAACGGCGACGTCGATTATATCGTCGCCACCGACGCCATCGGCATGGGCCTCAATCTCGATGTCGATCACGTCGCCTTCGCCGCCGATCGCAAGTTCGACGGCTACCAGCACCGCCGCCTCAATCCGGCCGAATTCGGCCAGATCGCCGGCCGCGCCGGCCGCCACACCCGCGACGGCTCGTTCGGAACCAGCGGGCGCTGCCCGCCGTTCGACGAGGAGCTGGCGGCGATGATCGAATCCCATGCTTTCGATCCCATAGCCCTGTTGCAATGGCGCAACGCCGCTCTGGATTTTTCATCGATCGAGTCTTTGATCGCCTCGCTCGACGAGACGCCGACCTTGCCCGGATTGTCCCGCGCGCCGACCGCCGAAGACCAGATCGCTTTGGAGGCGGCGGCGCGCGACGAAAAAGTGCGGCGCAACGCCAAGACCCGCGCCGACGTGGCGCGGCTGTGGGACGTGTGCCAGATTCCCGATTATCGCAAGACTTCCCCGGCCGCTCACGCCGATCTCGTATTGACCATATTCGGCTTTGTCGTGCGCGCGGGACGAGTTCCCGACGACTGGTTCGCCCGCCAGATCGCCTTGGCGGACCGCACCGACGGCGACATCGACGCGCTGTCCGCGCGGATCAATCAGGTGCGGACCTGCTCCTTCATCGCCAACAGGAACGACTGGCTGAATGATCCTGAGCATTGGCAGGGCGTCTCGCGTCAGGTAGAGGACAATCTGTCGGACGCCCTGCACGCGCGTCTGACCCAGAGATTTGTCGACCGGCGCGCCAGCGTGCTGATGCGCCGCCTGAGAGAGAATGCGATGTTGGAAGCCGAAGTCACCGCCACGGGCCAGGTCATGGTCGAGGGTCATCACGTCGGCTCCTTGCAGGGCTTCTGCTTCACCCCCGATCCGACGGCCGAGGGCGAGGAGGCCAGGACCCTCAACGCCGCGGCGCAGAAGGCGCTTGCCGCCGAGATCGAGGCGCGGGCGCGCCGCGTGCATGAGGCGGTCGACGAGGCCTTTGTCCTGGCCAATGACGGGATCATCCGCTGGCTCGGCGAGCCGGTGGCGCGAATCGCGGCGGGCGACCATATTTTGAAACCCCGGGCGCGGCTGATCGCCGACGAACATCTCACTGGCGCCCAGCTCGACATGGCGCAGGCGCGCCTCGACCTGTGGCTCGCCCAACATGTGAAAAAGCTGCTCGGCGCTTTGGAAGATCTGGAAATCGGCGACGGCCTTGAAGGCGTCGCGCGCGGAATCGCTTTCCAGATCGGCGAGGCGCTGGGCGTGCTGGAGCGCTCCCGCGTCACGGACGAAATGAAAAGCCTGCCCCAGGAAGGCCGCGCCGCGCTGCGCAAATTCGGCGTGCGTTTCGGCGCCTACCATCTTTATCTGCCCGCACTGCTCAAACCCGCGCCGCGCGCCCTCGCCGCTCAGCTCTGGGCATTGAAGCATGGCGGGCTCGAAACGGTGAAGGGGATCGACGAGGTCGCCCATCTCGCCTCGTCCGGCCGCACCTCCTTCGCCGCCGACACATCCGTCAACCGCGGCCTCTATCGCGCCGCGGGCTTTCGCGTCTGCGGCGAGCGCGCGGTGCGCGTCGACATTCTGGAGCGACTCGCCGATCTGATCCGCCCGGCGATCGCCTACCGCCCCGGCGTGACCCCCGGCGATCCGCCTCCCGGCGCGGCGGACGGCGAGGGCTTTGTCGTCACCGTCGCCATGACCTCGCTGGCCGGCTGTTCCGGCGAGAGTTTCGCAACCATTCTGAAATCGCTCGGCTACGCCAGCGAGACCCGGCCGGGCCCGGCGATCACGGTCCCCTTGCTGCCCAAGGCCCCGACCGAGCCGCTGAAGCCGGCGGAAGAAGCGGCGGCGGAAGACGCCGAGCCAACCACAGGCGAATCGGCCGAAGCGGCGGAAGCCGAAACCCAGGCGGAACCTCCCGTATCCGCGCCGATCGAGGCGCCGGCGCCTGTTGAAGAAGCAGCGCCTGCTGAAGAAACAGCGCGCGAGCCCGCGCCGGCGGTCGAAGGCGAGAGCGTCGCGGAGGCTGAAGGCGAAGCGGCCGAAGCCGCGCAGCCTGACGAGGCGACGCCTGCTGAAGAGACGGCGCCTGCTGAGGAAACCGCGCCTGCTGAAGCAGCCGCGCCCGCCGAACCGGCGACGATCGAAGTGTGGAAACCGCAACGCCATCATGGCCGCCGTCGCGAGCATGACCAGCGGCCGCAACGCCGTCCGGGCGGACGCGGTTTCGCCGGCCGTGGGCAGGCGGCGCCCGGCGAGGGCCAGGCGGCGCAAGCGCCGGCGGGCGAAGGCGCGCCGGCCCAGGAGCGTTCCCATCGTCCCGAAGGCGGCAAGCCGCGTTTCGAGGGCCGGCGCGACCAGCGCCGCTTCGAAGGCAAGTTCGACGGCAAGAGGCGCGAGGGTCAAGGAAGCGGGCATGGCGGCGGCGAGCGTCCGCCCCATCACGAAAAGCGCCCGCCGCGCGAAAGGCAGGCCGACCCGGATTCGCCCTTCGCCAAGCTCGCGGCGCTCAAGGCCGAGCTGGAGGCGAAAGGTAAGAAAAGCTGATCCAGCCGACAATTTGCATTTTTGCCCACCGCAGCGCGGCATTTTACCGATTGCCCGAGTTTTTCGGCATGGTTAATGCTTCGTTAGGACAGCGGGGTTCATTCTGGGAAAAATGCGTCTCGCGCGGGTTCTTGCATGTTTGACAGCTTGCGGCGGTTCATTGACGAATTGACGGGAGCCGAACCTGTGGAACGGGACTTCGGCGAGAACGAATTGCGCGTCGCCGCCGCCGCCCTGCTGGTCCATGTCGCCGAAATCGACGGCTTTTTCACCGATATCGAAAAGCGCGCCCTGCTCCTTCTGCTCCAGCAGCGTTTCGATCTCGATGTCGGGTCCGCCGAAAGCCTGCTCGCCGAGGCGCGCGCGCGCGACCGCGAATCCGTGGATCTCTATGGCTTCACCTCGGTCCTGAAACATTCGATGAGCGGACCGGATCGGCGAAGACTGGTCGAAATGATGTGGACGGTCGCCTATGCCGACGGGACGGTCCAGGAATTCGAGGAAAATATCATCTGGCGCGTATCGGAACTTCTGGGCGTGCCGGCGCGCGAGCGC
>JAKANG010000125.1 GCA_021812505.1 Pseudomonadota bacterium | reverse complement strand
CGATGAGCGCCAATCCGCTCGCCAATCCCCTGGCCAATCCGACCCGGCAGATGTTCCAGTCCATGGAGGAGCAGGCCAGGAAGAACATGGCCATGTTCCACGAGGCGCTCGACATGTTCTCGCCCTTCGGCGCGGGACTGGCCGAGGCCTCCAAGCCGGGGCAACCAGCCTCCAAGCCAGCGCAGCCCGCGGCCCCGTCGGCGCAGCCCGCGCCTCAGTCGGCGAGCGAACTGAAGGAAATGCGCGCGCAGCTGGCCGAGATGCAGAAGCGCATCGACAGTCTCGTCAAGAAGGACTGATCCGCGGCGGCGCGATCAGGCGCCCGTCGCCGCCGGGTGGGGAGCGGCCATGTTTTTCCGACGCGAAAAGGAATTGGAGCAGGATCGGCTCTATCGGGCCCTGCGAGGGATGTCGCAGGAGCGGCTTGCGCGCGGCGCGCCCGCAGGCGCTGAGTCCCGCTATGTCGCTTTTTCGCGCGGGTGCGGCGGCGGCGCGAGCTTCCTTGTGCGCGAGGAGGCGACCGACGGAACCTGTCGCGCCTTCGCTATTCTCGCGACCTATGAGCCGGACGGCGTCGAACAATCGAGCTTCGTTTCGGCGGCCGACGCGCTGGGCTTCGTTGCCCGGGCGGTCGATTCCCTGCGCCAGGACTGAAGGGCGACAGGAAATTCTCGACCGAGAGCCGTCACAGCCGACTAGGGAACGTCAGCTTTGGGTCGCCGTCGCTGCGCTGAAATAATCGCCCTGAAGGAAATCGACGCCCCATCCGCGAAGGATTTGGGCGGTTTCATCGTCTTCGACCCATTCGGCGACGACCGGAATGCCGACATGGCGGGCGAGGTCGATGAGCGTGCGCACGAAGAAGCGGTCGTCGACCGAACGCGACATATTCTGAACGAAGGCGCCGTCGATCTTCACGAGATCAAAATCGAGCCGACGCAGGTTCTTGAACGAGGTGTGACCTGACCCGAAGTCGTCCATCGCGACCTTGGCTCCGAATTGCTTGATCGTCGCGATGGCGCGGATCGCGGCCTCGACATCCTCGATGGCGCAGGTTTCGGTAAGCTCGATGGTCAAGCGCTGGGCCAACTCGGGATTGGGTTCGAGCAGGGCGCGCAGACGCGAGAAGAAATCCGGCGCGTGCAAGGTCTGGCCGGACACATTCACGGCGATCCGCAGATCTGGAGACGCGGCCATCTTCGTCAGGGCCAGCTCCAGGACCCTGTGGTCGATCAGATGGATCAAGCCCGATTTTTCCGCGATCGGGAGAATGGACGCCGGGGACGCCAGGGAGCCGTCCGTGCGTTTCAGCCGCATCAAGGCTTCGTAAAAGGCAGGTTCGCCTGTGGTCGCATCGATGAGAGGCTGCAGCGCGATGACGATCCGGTTCTCGTTCAGGGCGGAGACGATCTCATCCGAAATCTTCAAGGTCCGCATCCGTGAGTCTTCGCGCGTCAGCGAAGGCTCATAGGCGACGAAGCGCGCCGCGCCGGGCTGCCGGGCGAGGTCGAGAGCCTCCTCGGCATGCTGGAACAGGACATGGGCGGAGCGTCCGTTGCGCGGGGCGACCGCGCCGCCCACGCGAAGGGACGCGGGAACCAGACCGGCCGTGGTCTCGACGGGTGTCGCGGCGACGATTTCGATGAGGCGTTCGGCGGCGGTCGTCATTTCGGCGCCGTCGCAGTTTTCGAGCACGATGGCGCATTTATTGCCGGCATAGCGGGCGAGAAGGTCACGCTCCCGGCAATTGGCCCGCAGTCTTTTAGCCAGGCCCGCGATCACCTGGTCGGCGACGTCATAGCCATAGGTTCGGTTGAGCATGAAGAGATTGTCGATGCTGATCAGGAGGGCCGCGAAGGATTGTTTGCGCCTGGCCGCGACATTGAACAAATGGGCAGTCTGCTCGAGGAGATTGGCGCGGTTCAGTGCGCCGGTGAGCGTGTCGAAACGCGATTTCAGGGCGAGTTGCCGCTCTTGCCGGTAGCGGTCGGTGATCACGCGGACGAGGCCATGGGCATGAGCAGGGCGGCCGTCAGGTCCGGCGAACCAGCGTCCGGTGTCCTCGATCCAGATCGTCGTGTCGCGCCCATTGGTGGGAGGAACAATTCCGTAGCAGATTTGGAACGGCGCCCCGCCGCCCTGGTCGCGCGCCGTGGAGCGCATGATCGTCTCGTAGGGCGAACTCTCGCTATCGTGCGAGAGGCAGTCGGCATAGGCGCGGCCCGTGCTGATCCGGCCGATGTTCCTGAAGCCGAGCACGGATTCCGCATTGGGGCCCCATTGGATCAGGTCGGATTCGAGATCCCAGTCGTAGACGGTCTGCCCGAGCGAGTCGAGAATCGCGCGCGGATCGAGGGCGCCGGCGCCGGGCCGCGTCAGTTCATCGCGCGTGAAGTCATGGCGACCCAAAGCCGGATCGAGCGCCGGCGCAAGCGGGGCGGCTGGAGCGGCGGCGTCGACTTTCGGCTGAACGGCAAGAGCGCCGACGGGAGCGAGGCGCCGCTCTGCCGGCGCCTGGGGACCGGGCTCGGCCGCGGATTTGGGCGCAGGCGATGAAAAATAACCAAGTTGCACGTTCGCGCTTCCGGAAACGCTGAAATATCGATGCGGCAACAATGGCCCGCGAGCGTTAATTCCGCGTGTAGCGCCCAGGCTCAGAACCGATTTTTGCGTTCGCGCAGGATCGTGAAAACCTCGACGGGATCCGCGAATTCAAGACCCAGGGCTTTTTGCACCTGCGGGTTGGCCGCGCGCAGGAACGGATTCGTTTCGCGTTCGCGCGCGATCGTGGTGGGCAGGGTGAATTCGCCGCGCGCGCGCAAATCCGTCACTTCTCGGATCCTTTCGGCAAGCAGCGGGTTTTCGGGGTCCACGGTCGCGGCGAAGCGCGCATTGGCGGCCGTATATTCATGGCCGCAAAAGACCAGGGTTTCGCCGGGAAGGCCGGCGAGCCGCATCAGGGTTTGATGCATCATCGGCATGGTTCCTTCCATCACCCGGCCGCAACCGAGCGAAAAAAGGGTGTCGCCGACGACCACCGCGTCGTCGTCCTCGAAATAATAGGCGAGATGGCCCAGCGTGTGGCCGGGCGTCTCCAGCGCCACGGCGCTGCTTGCCCCGAGGGGCAGGATGTCGCCTTCGCCAACGGCGCGGTCGAGCGGCGGCAGCCTGTGGATGTCCTTGCGCGCGCCGACGACCCGCGCCTGGGGAAAGCGCGCTTTCAATTCGCCCACGGCGTCGATGTGATCGTAATGATGATGGGTCAGCCAGATGTCGGTCAGCGTCCAGCCTTTTTCGGCCAGGGCGGCAAAGATCGGCCCGGCCTCGGGGGCGTCGAGCGCCACGGTCGCGCCGCTCGCGCGATCGTGGGCAAGAAGGCCGAAATTATCCTCGAAACAGCGAAATTCGTAAAATTCGACCGTCATCGCGCGCTCCTGTTCGCCGTCGAAACTAGCCGAGGCGTCGCTGCGAGGAAACAACTTTACCGTGCCGGCGGGTTCTTGCTCGCGGCGCATTTTTGGTCGATCCTGAAGCATGGCGCTCGATGTCACGGATCTGCGAACCTTCTATGCATCGCCGCTCGGCGAGACGGCCCGCCGTTTCGTCGGCGCGATCCTGCTGCGGCGCTGGGACGCCGTCGCCGGGCTTTCGATCGCGGGCCTCGGCTATGCGACGCCCTATCTCGAACTTTTTCACGATCGGCCGATGCGCCTGTTCGCCATGATGCCGGCTGAGCAAGGCGTTGTGAACTGGCCTGCATCCGGCCTCTCGGCCTCGGCCCTGATCGACGATTCGATGCTGCCCCTGCCGGACTCGTGCGTCGATCGAATGCTTCTGGCCCATGCGCTCGAAAATGCGGAACATCCGCACGAATTGCTTTCCGAGGTCTGGCGGGTGCTGACGCCCGGCGGCCGGCTGATCGTCGTCGCGCCCAACCGCTCCGGCCTCTGGGCGCGTCTCGACACCACGCCTTTCGGTCATGGCCGACCCTATTCGCGCGGACAGTTGCTCGATCTGATGCGCGAGACGCTGTTTTCGCCAATCTATTGGAGCGAGGCGCTTTACACGCCGCCACTTCATCGGACGAGCTGGCTGCGTTTCGCGCCGGCGGTCGAGCGGGTAAGCGGAAAATTGTCGCTCCCGGGGGCCGGCGTCATCGTGGTGGAGGCGACGAAACAGCTCTATCGTCTGGTCGGCATACGGCGATCGCGGAGAACCTTGCCCGAGCTTGCGCCCGCCCTGGCGCCGGCCTTGACGCCGCGTCCTTTTGGATTGGGTCGCCCGCGCGGGGTCGCGCGCCAGGAAGACCGCGACACGCCCTGATAGCAAAAGCTGAATTCGGGGCCCTTACTGGCCGGCGACGCGCGTCCCGTTCGGCGCCTTCGCCATCAAGGTGTCGATTCGTTCGCGTTCATGCGTGAAATCGGGCATTTCCTGACTGGCGACCTGGCGCGTGCGCGCCAGTTTGACGCGCATGGGATCGACGTAATGGCCGTTGACGATCACCTCGTAATGAAGGTGAGGACCGGTCGCGAGACCGCTGGCGCCGAGGTAGCCAATAACCTGTCCCTGAGTGACGCGCATGCCTTCGCTGACGCCCCGCGCGAATCGGGACATGTGGTTATAGGTCGTCACATAGCCGTTGGCGTGCTCGATCTCGACGCGGCGGCCATAGCCGGCGTCCCAGCCGGCCTTGAGAATGACGCCGTTTCCGGCGGCGAAGATCGGCGTCCCGATGGCGGCCGCCCAGTCCACGCCATTATGCGGTCGCGTGTAATGCAGGATCGGGTGGTAACGCATGCCGAAGCCTGAGCGGAACTCGCCTGTCGCGATCGGCTTGCGGAGCAGGAATTTGCGGGTCGAACGGCCGAGGGCGTCGAAATAATCGACGCTCTGGTCTTCCGGCGACTGGAACCGATAATATTTGAAATTCTCGCCGCGCGAATTGATCGAGGCGTAAAGCAGTTCGGCGTGGGCGCCGTCCGCCTCGTCGCCGTCGTCGTAAAACGCCTCGATCGAATCGCTGGGCGAAACGCCGCGCTGGAAATCCACGTCATTACCGAAAATGCGGACCATCTGATCGATGATCGGGCGCGGAATGTCCTGTTTCAGCGCCGTCTCGTAAAGCGAATTGTAAAGCCGCATGGCGTTCGGATCGTCATCGCTTTCATCTGAATCGTCCGAACTCGCGGGCTTCGCCGCCTTGGCTGCGAGCGGCGCGTTGGCGAGCAACTGGTAGTGGCCGTCATCGGCCAGGGCGACCGTGGCTTTGAGGTTTTCAGCATCATAAACGCTCAGGCGCGCGAGGACCTGCTCGTCCTTTCCTTCACCTTCCGCGAAGGACAATTTGATTCGCCGGCCTTCAGTCACCAGGTCGCCGAGATTGGCGCCGCGGAACGCAGCCCTGACACCGGCCGCGACTTCCGCGCCGACGCCCGCTCCGGCGAGAATGTCGCCAAGCCCCTCGCCGTGGCGGACGGTGATCAGGCGGTCACTCGCGCCGGGCGAATGTCCGGTTTCCGCCGCAGGATCGGTGGCGCGCGGCGCGATGGTCACATTTTCCGGCACCATCCGCACTTCAATGGCGGAAAAAGGCGAATTGGCGTTGGCCGCCGCGGGCGTGTTCAGGCCGAGCCCGAGGCCGGGCGGCGCGACTTCCAGCGCCGCGCGGCTGGTGCGCATCAGCAGAAGCTGCGGCGGCAGCGGGAGCGGCGGCTTGAGCCCGGCGCTGTGCGCGTTC
>JAKANG010000124.1 GCA_021812505.1 Pseudomonadota bacterium | reverse complement strand
AACATCCCCATGCGGCCCAGAACCCGACCGTTCTCGACGTCGCCGCCCTGAACTCCAAGAATTCGCGGAAAGACTGATCATGTCCGAGACCCTTTCCTCCCTCCAGGACCTCAAGGGCGCGACCGCCGCTCCTGCCCCGGAAGCCCCCGCCCATGTCCAGAAGCTCGACAAGCTCGGCCGCGCCTACGCAACCGGCAAGCGCAAGAACGCGGTCGCCCGCGTCTGGGTCAAGCCCGGCTCCGGCAAGGTCACCGTCAACGGCCGCGAACTCGGCGTCTATTTCGCCCGGCCCGTGCTGCAGATGATCGTTCGCCAGCCGCTCGGCGTCACCCAGCGCGAAACCCAGTATGACATCATGATCACGGTCGCCGGCGGCGGCCTTTCCGGTCAGGCCGGCGCGGTCCGCCACGGCCTTTCCAAGGCCCTGACCTATTACGAGCCCGGCCTGCGCCCGGCGCTGAAGAAGGAAGGCTTCCTCACCCGCGACTCGCGCGTCGTGGAGCGCAAGAAATACGGCAAGCGCAAAGCCCGCCGCAGCTTCCAGTTCTCGAAGCGCTGATCGTTACGATCATTCTGCGAAGCGGCGGGCCGAAAGCCCGCCGTTTTCTTTTGTCTTTCATCAATCCGCGCTAGACCCGCGCGTCCGTTTCGAGGATCAAGCCATGACCGAAGCGCCCAGAAAAGTCTTCATCGACGGCGAAGCCGGCACCACCGGGTTGCAGATCCGGGAAAAGCTTGCCGGACGCAGGGATGTCGCGATCGTCTCGATCGATCCCGAAAAGCGCAAGGACGCCGGGGCCAAGGCCGAGATCCTGCGGCAGGTCGACCTGACCATCCTCTGCCTGCCCGACGCCGCCGCCAGGGAAAGCGTGGCTCTCGTGGAATCGCTCGGAGCCGAAGGCCCGCGCGTCCTCGACGCCTCTACGGCGCATCGGGTCGCGCCCGGCTGGACCTATGGTTTTCCGGAGCTTGGTCCCGACCAGGACAGGGAGATCGCCGCCGCGCGAAGAGTCTCCAATCCCGGCTGCTACGCCACCGGCGCCATCGCCATCCTGCGACCGCTGGTCGAGGCCGGGCTGATCGATCCGGGCCAGCCGCTGGCGATCAACGCGGTCTCAGGTTTCTCCGGCGGCGGGAAGCAGATGATCGAGGCCTATGAGGCCGGACGCGCGCCCGCCTTCGAGCTTTACGCGCTCGGCCTTGAGCACAAGCACGTTCCGGAGATCATGGCCTATGGCGGCTTGAGAGCGCGGCCCCTGTTCGTCCCGTCCGTCGGCAATTTCCGGCAGGGGATGCTGGTGAGCCTTCCGCTCTGCCTCAATGAGCTTCCGGGCGAGCCCCACGCGGTCGATCTTGAAGCGGTGCTCGCCGATCATTACGCCGGCCGGACCCATGTCCGGGTGGTCGCGGCGGAGGACAGCGGCCGGCTGGAGCCGGAGGCCCTCAACGACACCAACGATCTCGAAATCCGCGTCTTCGCCAATGAGGCGCGCCGCCACGCCCTGGTCGTGGCGCGACTCGACAATCTCGGCAAGGGCGCGTCGGGCGCCGCCGTGCAGAATTTGAACCTGATGCTCGGACTCACCCCGTGAGCCGAGCGCGATCCGCGAAAGCGATATCCCGAAAAGTCGGTAGACTTTCCGGATCAGAATATGGGTCCAAAAAATGAAATGACACAGCGCGTTCGACGCGAGGGATTGCGAACGCGCTCTATGGTCGTCACTCGACCGAAACGACGCCGCCCCGGATCACGGTCACATGACCTTGGGCCGGGGCAAGGCCGTGGCGCCGCGCGACGCGGATGATCTTCGGGCCGGGGCGCTCGGCCGCGAAGGGCAGATTATAGATCACGCCATTGCCGGTCGCGGTGTCGCTCGCGCCATAATAGCCGACCGGATAAATCGGGACGCCCACATAAATGGGTGTCGCGGGCGGATAGGCCGACGCATCCGCCACCATTCCGGCGTCATAAGAATAATAGCCGCCGCCGAAGCCGCCGCCGCCAAAATAGCCCCCGCCGTAAAGGCCGGGCCGGTAAGGCAGGGCGTAGCCGAAATCATAGCCCGGCCGGCCATGCGGCAAGGCGTAGCCGAAAGCATAGCCAGGCGCGCGATGGGGCAAGGCGTAACCGAAGCTGTAGCCTTGCGGGAGCGGCGCGGGATGTGGATGACGAACGGGGCCGGGGTGGCCCGCGACGCCCCGCATGGCGGGACGCGCAACCATATGGCCCCCGAAGCCGCCGGCGAGGGCCGGGGCGGCGGTGGCGACGGCGCTTGCAAGGACGAGACCGCCAATCCTGAAAGAACGAGCCATTTTTGCACTCCTGTCCCGTTGAGAGACAGCCCCGAACATCACAGACCCGAACATGGGTCCTTTTGGGACGCGTCGGGGCGACCCTGCGAGAAACGGGCAAGAAAGGCGCCGCTTGGAGCGCCTTCGCAATCCATCAAGTCGAACGGGCTCTCTCGTTACGTTATCTTAACGCAGTTCTGGGCCGAAAGGTCGATCAACTTTTCGGGAACATGCTTTGGCTCGGATCGGTTCGGGATGTCGCGTCAGGATTTTTCCCGGACATAGTCGCCGGGCGCGTCGCCGAGAATTTTCACCTTACCGCCTCCAGGTTCCCGCGCGGCGACCTTTTCTGGCGCCTGGGCGTCGACCCACCTGATCCAGTCCGGCCACCACGAGCCGGGGTGCTCTTGCGCCGTGGCGACCCAGTCCTCGAAGGTCCCCGACGGGCGCGGCCCCGTCCAGTATTGATATTTGGGCTTGGCCGACGGCGGGTTGATGACGCCGGCGATATGGCCCGAGCCGCCAAGCACATAGCGCATCTCGCCGCCGAACAGCTTGGCCCCGTTGAACACCGACCGCGCCGGGGCGATATGGTCTTCCTTGGCCGCCAGATTATAGACGGGGACCTTGACCTTGCCGAGGTCGAGCGCGACGTCGCCGAGCTTCATCTTCTTCTTGGCGAGCTGGTTGTTGAGGTAGCAGTTGCGCAGGTAGAAGGAATGATTGGCGCGGGGCATGCGCGTCGAGTCGCTGTTCCACGCCAGAAGGTCGAAAGCCATCGGCTCGACGCCCTTCAGGTAGTTGTTGACGACATAGGACCAGATCATCTCGTTCGGCCGCAGCATATTGAACGTATTGGCCATCGAGCTGCTGTCGAGATAGCCGGACATCTGCATTTCCGACTCGATGTTCTTGATCCGGTCCTCGTCGGCGAAAATCTTCAGATCGCCGGGGTCGGAGAAATCGACCTGCGTGGTGAAGAAGGTCGCCGCGGCGATGCGGTCGTCGCCCTTGGCCGCCATATAGGCGAGCGTCGCGGCGGTCAGCGTGCCGCCGACGCAATAGCCGATGGAGGTGACCTGGCGCTCGCCGGTGATCTTCTCGATCTGCTCCAGCGCCGCGAAAAGGCCCTCCGTCATATAGGCGTAGAAATCCTTGTCCGCGTGTTTGGGCCCGGGATTGACCCAGGAGACGCAAAACACCGTGAGGCCCTGGGACACCGCCCAGCGGATGAAGCTTTTGCTCGGATTGAGGTCGAGAATGTAAAATTTATTGATCCACGGCGGCACGATCAGCAGCGGCCGGCGATAGACCTGCTCCGTCGTCGGCGCATATTGCAGCAGTTCGATCAGGTCGTTGCGGAACACCACCTTGCCGGGCGTGGTCGCCATGTTCACGCCAAGGACGAACTGGTCGTTGTTGGTCTGGCGGATTTTCAGATTGCCGCCGCCGGCCTCGATGTCCTCGGCCAGCATCTTCATGCCGCGCGCCAGATTTTCCGCTTCCGCCGCCCAGGTGGTGCGCAGCAGTTCTGGATTGGTGAGAAGGAAATTGGACGGCGACATCGCGCCCGAAAGCTGGCGCAGATAGAAGGACGCCCGGTCATGGGTGACCTTGTCGAGCTCCGCGTCCTCGACCATGTGGTTGGCCCATTGGTCAGCGATCAGATAGGCTTGGCGCAGGAAGTCGAAATAGGGATTGTCCCGCCAGTCCGGCGCGACGAATCTCTTGTCGCGCGGATCGGTCGGCACGAAGGGCTCCTTCGCCTCCCCCGAAAGGCGGAGCAAGGTGTTCGACCACAGACCCATCAGATTGGTGGAAATGCTGGTCTGCGCCTCGATCGCGCGCTTGGGATCGGACAACCAGTATTCCGCGACCTTGCCAAAGGTCTTCAACGCTTCGGTGACGTCTTCCGCGACGGTCGGCTTGGCGTGTCCCTCCTCGACCGGGCGGATCATCGCCGCAAAGGCCTTGCCGCCATGCTCCATGGCGACGGCGAAATTGTCGGCCATGCGCTGGAAATTGGGAAGGGTCGAGCCCCTGGCCGAATCGGCGGGCTGTTCCGGCGCCGCCGCGGACGGCTTTTCGGCGGCGGGTGGCGGCGGCGGGGGCGGCGAGGCGGGCGTTTCGGGCGGCGCGGCCTCCACGGGCGCTTTCTTCCTGCGCGGCGCGGCGGCTTTGACGACGCTCTTGCGCCGCTTTTCCTTTGTTGCGGTCATCAAACTTCCCCTGACGATTCATTCTTGTCTGCCGGGCCGCGCCAGATCAAGGCGGCGGATCGTCCCGTTTCCGACATAATAAGACTTTATGCGCTCGAATGAGCAATGATCCGATGGTGGCGCCTCGTCAGAAAGACCTCTTGCGGAGGATGCGCCGCTCTTGCCGAAAGTCCGCGAAAATGAAGGCTCCGACCTTTTCCCGCCGCCTGACGCTGTTTGCGTCGCTCATCGCGCTCGCCGACGTCAGCTCCGGCGCGGCTTGGGCCCAGCAAAATCCCTTGCGGATGCTGACCGACAAGCTGAACTGGACGACGGAAGCCGGCGACGGGCCGGATTTCGTCAGCCAGTCGCGGCCCGACCCCGGGACCATGGGCTTTTCGCCGCTCACCGGCGAGGAAAAGAAGCGGGTTCCGGTCAAGACGCCGGACCAGGTCAAGGCCGACATGGACCGATTGGTCAAGGCCCGCGGCGCCGCCGACGCCAAGGCCAAGGGCCTCAACGCGGTCAAAGCCGATCCCGTCGCGCCCAACAAGGTCGCGCCGATCAAAGATGAATAGATTTTCATGGCAAGTTTCATGGCAAGACCGCTGACATCGGCTTCGCGCGCATGCTAATGACCGCGTTTCCCGGCGCGCCGCCGGGCCGATGACGAAGCGAGGACGAAGCGGATGAGCGATTTTTATCGCGTGCGGCGGCTGCCGCCCTATGTATTCGAACAAGTCAATCGTCTGAAGGCCAAGGCCCGCGCGGCCGGCGCCGACATCATCGACCTCGGCATGGGCAACCCGGACCTGCCGACGCCGCGCCATGTCGTCGACAAGCTGATCGAGACGGCGGGCAAGCCCCGCACCGACCGCTATTCCGCCTCCAAGGGCATCGCCGGCCTGCGCCGCGCCCAGGCCGCCTATTACGAGCGCCGCTTCGGGGTGAAGCTCGACCTCGACAGCCAGATTGTCGCGACGCTCGGCTCCAAGGAAGGCTTCGCCAACATGGCCCAGGCGATCACCGCGCCGGGCGACGTGATTCTCGCGCCCAATCCGTCCTATCCGATCCACGCCTTCGGCTTTCTGATGGCGGGTGGGGTGATCCGTTCGGTGCCGATCGAGCCCGACGAGAAATTTTTCCACGCCGCCGAACGCGCGGTGCAGCATTCGATCCCCAAACCCATCGCGGTCGTCGTCTGCTACCCGTCGAACCCGACCGCCACCGTCGCCTCGCTCGATTTCTACCGCGATCTGGTGAC
>JAKANG010000123.1 GCA_021812505.1 Pseudomonadota bacterium | reverse complement strand
TCCGGATTGGCCGTGTCGGAATCGGCCGACATGGCCGGGGGCGGCAGGCTCGCCGTCGCGGTCGCGTCGCTCTTGGCGGACGGCATGGCGGCGATCGGGGCGGAGGAAGCGCTCTGAGCGACCTTGTTGGCTGGCGCAAGCCGCGTCGCGGATTGTTCGGCGCCGCCGCCGCGGCGTTTTTCCTTTTCCGCCTTGAGCTGCGCGATATGAGCCGCCTTGTCCTGCACGGCCTTTTCTCGAGCGGCCTTTTCCTCGGCCAGCCGAGCGGCCTTTCTCGCCATGCGAGCTTCGGCGGGGGACAGAGCCGCGTTCCGCGCGGCTTGTTTGCCTTCGCTCCAGCGCAGATGTTCGCCTTTCCGGGCCTGGGCCAGCTCCTCGCCGACAAGCGAGCGCGAGCCCAGGCGCTGAGTTTCAGCCCGCGCGATTCGTTCGGGCGCACGGCGCCCCACGGGCGCTATCGGCGCGGGCGCCGCCGACGCGGTCCGCCCGCCCTTGGCCTGATAGACCGGGATGGTCAGCCGTGAGCCGGGAGCCAGGTGGGCGTGAGACTTATAGCCGTTCAGCGTGAGGAGGGTCGCGACCGGCACGCCGTAGCGCTGGGCGATGATCTCGGCGGTTTCGCCCTCCGCGACGACGACCGGCGTGCCGCCATCGGCGGTCCAGCCGCCGATCGAATTGGGATTGGCCCGCAATGCGTAAGTCGGACGCGGCGCCGTCGCCGAGAGCGGAGCTGGCGTGGAATAGGTCGCGGATGGGGTCACCGGCGCGAGCGGCGCGCTGGCGATTGGCTCGGGCGGAACGGGATGGTTGTACTGCGGCGCGCGAAACGCCGCGGCGCCCCTGGACGAAGGAGCCGCCGGAGCCGGCTGTGAATCGAAGGGCCGGAAGGCGTCCGAAAAGAAATTGGACACCTTCGTTATCGGCGACGGCGGAGAATCGATGGAGCCGGTCGGCGTTCGATCGACGCGCGGATTGGAACTGGCATATGGCGTCCCGAACGAATTGCCGAATTGGCTGGTCTCGGAACATCCAGCCAAAAGGACCGTGGCCACGCCGATCAGGGCCACCCGGAACGCGCCTCCGGCATTCTTAACCCCAGCACTCATCACGCATCCCACCCACGCTTTAACCAACAGACGCAATTTAGGCGCCGGGCGGTTAAAGGAGCGTTTAAGATGAATCCTTGTTCAGCAAATCGTCGGTCGAAAGCAATTCGTCGGGCTTAACGATCGTTGAAGACGCCGCGCAGCAGGCGCTGCGCCCGCCAGGGGCCGAGACTGCGCTCGTCGAGGGCGCCGGAGGGGGCGCGGTCGAGCCGGACCAGCTCGCAACGCTCCTCCCCTGCGCGCCGGCGCGGGCCGACGAGAACCGCGCCTTCCGCGAGCGCGCCGGCGATCGCCGCGGGAATCTCGTCGAAGGCGCCATGGACGAGGATTCGGTCGAACAGGCCATAGGACGGGGAAAGCTCGAAACCGTCGGCCCAGAGCACCGCGACATTGGCGACCCGCAGCCGCTCCAGCCGCGCCCGCGCATCCAGCGCCAGCCGCTCGAAACAATCGACGCTCACCACTTCGCGGCCGAGCATCGCCAGAACCTTGGCCGAAAAACCGGAACCGGCGCCGATTTCGAGGATGCGGCTGCCGGGCCGGGGATCCAGCGCCGCGATCATCCGCGCCAGCACGGACGGCGATTCCATGGTCTGACCGAAGGGCAAGGGCACGGCGACATCGCGCAAGGCGAG
This sequence comes from Pseudomonadota bacterium, assembly GCA_021812505.1. Next base: position 4,031 of record JAKANG010000123.1, on the reverse strand, counting down.
ATCGGCGAAGGCCGGGCCGACGAAATTTTCGCGCGGCGCGGCCTCCAGGGCTCGCAACAGCGCCAAATCCATGTCGCCGCGCGCGCGCAAGCGCATCGACAGCTGGGCCTTGGCCTCCGCCCGCGCCGAAGCCGTGACTGATGGATAAGACCCGGGGGGCTGCGCCATCGCGATGTCAGCCGAAAGCGCCGGCGAAATGGGCGACCGCCGGATCGTCGGTCAGGTCAAGCCGCAAGGGCGTCACCGAAATGCGGTTCTGCGCCACGGCCTCCAGATCGGTGCCCTCGCCCGCCGTGAACCGCGGCTTTTCGAAAGCGATCCAGTAATAGGGATTGCCGCGCCCGTCGAACCGCGCCTCGATCTTCATCAATTCCTGTTCGCGCCGGCCCTGCCGCGTCAGGGCCACGCCCTGCACGGCGGAAGGTTCGCAGGCCGGAAAATTGACATTCATCAGCACGCCGGGGGGAAAGCCGCGCGCCACGATTTTCTGGATCAGATCGGGCGCCAGGGTCTCGGCGCAGCTCCACGGCGTTCCGGCGGGCGAATAGCATTGCGACAGAGCGATCGAGGGAAAGCCGAGCAATGTGCCTTCCATCGCCCCGGCGATGGTGCCCGAATAGGTCACGTCCTCGGCGACGTTCTGGCCCTTGTTGACGCCGGACAGGATCAGGTCCGGCGGCGAATCGATCATCAGCTTGCGCAGGCCCATGATGACGCAATCGGTCGGCGTGCCTTTCACGGCGTAATGGCGCTCGGTGATCTTGCGCAGGCGCAAGGGGTCGGACAGCGACAGGGAATGGGCCACCCCCGACTGGTCGGTCTCCGGCGCCACCACCATCACCTCGTCGGCCAAAGCCTTGGCGATGCGCTCCAGGACCTTGAGCCCCGGCGCATGGACGCCGTCGTCATTGGTGATGAGAATGCGCATCTTGTCCCACCCGATTCGAAATCAGGAGGCCTTATAGCGCGCGTCTCGCCGGGAAGCAGCTTTTTTGGCGCCGCCGCTCAGGCCGGCGAGATTTTTTCCAGCCCCCCCATATAGGGGCGCAAAGCCTCCGGCACCGTCACCGATCCGTCCGAATTCTGGTAATTCTCCAGCACCGCGACCAGGGCGCGGCCGACCGCGACGCCCGAGCCGTTGAGCGTGTGGACGAAACGCGGGCCTTTGCCTTCCGCCGGGCGATAGCGCGCGCCCATGCGCCGCGCCTGGAAATCGCCGCAGACCGAGCAGGAGGAGATTTCGCGATAGCGGTTTTGCCCCGGCAGCCAGACTTCTATGTCATAGGTTTTTTGCGCGGCGAAGCCCATGTCGCCGGCGCAGAGCAGCACGACGCGATAAGGCAGTTTCAGGCGTTTCAGCACTTCCTCGGCGCAGGCGGTCATGCGCTCGTGCTCGGCCAGCGCCTGTTCGGGCGTGGCGATCGACACCAGCTCGACCTTGGTGAATTGATGCTGGCGGATCATGCCGCGCGTGTCGCGCCCCGCCGCCCCGGCCTCGGCGCGGAAACAGGCGGTGCCGGCGGTCATCCGCAAGGGCAGCGACGTTTCGTCGAGAATCTGCTCGCGGACGAGATTGGTCAGCGGCACTTCCGCCGTGGGAATGAGCCAGAAATGTTCGGTGTCGAAGGATTCGGCCGTGGGCGTCGCCGCGACCTGCGCCGCGAGGTCGCCGCCTTTCGCCGCCGCCTCGATGCCCGAGAGCGCCTCCTTCAATCCTTCAACGGGGACAAGGCCGAGCGCCGCGAACTGGTCGTCCTTGAATTTCGGCAATTGCGCGGTGCCGAACATGGCTTGGTCGCGCACCAGCAGCGGCGGCGCGACTTCCTGATAGCCATGTTCTTCGGTGTGCAGGTCGAGCATGAACTGGGCGAGCGCGCGCTCCAGCCGCGCCAGTTTGCCCTTGAGGACGACGAAACGCGCGCCGGACATGCGCGCGGCCGCCTCGAAATCCATCATGTTCAGGCTTTCGCCGATCTCGAAATGCTCTCTCGGCTTGAAACCTTCGGGAAAAACCGGCTTGTCGCCGATTTTCCGGATTTCGACATTGTCATTCTCGTCGGCGCCTTGCGGAACCTCTGGCAGCGGGCGATTTGGAATCGCTGCGAGTTCGGCTTCCAATTCGGCGATGGCCGCGCGCTCCTGCGCCTCGATCTCGCCCATCGAAGCCTTGAGATCGGCGACTTCCTGCTTCAACTTTTCGGCCAGCGCCATGTCCTTGGCTTTCATCGCCGCGCCGATTTCCTTGGACGCGGCGTTGCGGCGCTCCTGCGCGGCCTGGGCGCGCGCGATGGCGGCGCGGCGGGCGTCGTCGAGCGCGAACAGTTTTCCGATCAGGGCGTCAGCGGCCGCTTCATCGGGCTTGCGCCGCAAAAAGTCGGCGCGAAAGCCTTGCGCGTCGTCGCGGATCGATTTGATGTCGTGCATGGGAGGCTCGTCGGTGCGGGCGAAAAGGTCAATCCGCGGCGACCGAAGTACGATTTCTCTCGATCAGCCCCACCGCGAATACCGCGCCTTCGTAAAGAAGCGCCATGGGAAGGACAAGGGAGATCATCGAAATCAGGTCGGGCGGCGTCAGAATCGCCGCGACCACGGTGATCAGGACGATCGCATAGCGCCGCTTTGCCCTCAGGAACGCCTGATCGATGATCCCGGCCTGGCCGAGCAGGGTCAGGACCACCGGAAGCTGGAAGGCGGCGCCGAAGGCGAAGATCAGGGTCATGATCAGCGACAGATATTCGCCGACCTTGGGCAGCAGTTCGATCGTCGCCTCGCCCTTGACGTTCAACTGCTGGAAACTCACCGAAAAGCGGATGAGAAAGGGCATGACCACGTAATAGACCAGCAGCGCGCCGAGAAAGAACAGGGTCGGAGTCGCGATGAGATAAGGGGCGAAGGCCTTACGCTCATGTGAATAGAGGCCGGGCGCGACAAATTTGTAAATCTGAAGCGCGATGATCGGAAAGGCGATAAAGCCAGCGCCGAACATCGACAATTTGAGCTGGGTGAGGAACTGTTCCAGGAAATGGGTAGCGATCAGCTTGGCGTTCTCGACGCCGACAACCCGGACATAGGGCTGGAGCAGGATATTGTATATCTCGTGCGAGAAATAGAAACAGGCCACGAAAGCGACGAGAAAGGCGGCCAGAGCCTTGATCAGCCGGGCGCGCAATTCGATCAGATGTTCGATCAGGGGCGCCTTGGTGGCGTCGATATCGGCCTGGGTCATGCGGGCTTCCCAGCCTGCGGCGCCGATACTGGCCCCGGGGCCACCGGCTCGGGCGCGGGCGGAGGCTGATCCTCGACGATGATGAGCCCCGCGGGCGCCGACGGCTGCTCCGGGATTGCCGGAGGCGTCTCGACTTTCGGCGCCGCCGGCGCCTCCAGCATGTCGGCGACGCGGTTCAACGCGCCTTCCATCGACGATTTTTGCTTCAGGTCGTTGAGGCTCTCACGAATTTGCGTCAGTTCGGCCTCACGCATGGCTTCGTGGAACTGGCTCTGGAAATCACTCGCCATCCGCCGCGCCTGTCCGACCAGGCGGCCGAGCATGCGCAAGGCCTCGGGGAGATCCTTGGGCGGAATGAAGATCAGGGCCACGACGCCGATCAGCAGCAGCTTGCCCACATCGAAATCGAACATCGAAGCCTCGCCGGCAATCGCGTCCCGCGCCGACCGCCCAAAAGCCAACAGCTCGCCAATAACTGGATGAAGGCGCGTGAAATCCCGAAGTTTGGCGAAACGTCCGGAAAAAAGACCGATTAAGTGTTCAGCCCGCCTTGTTCACGTCGCGCGACGCATCCACGGGCGTCGTCGCCTGATGTTCGATGGTGCGCGGCGTCTCGGCGGGCTTTGCCGGCGTATCGTCGTCGGCGAGCCCCTTCTTGAAGGCTTTGACGCCCTTGGCGACGTCGCCCATGATGTCGGAAATCTTGCCCTTGCCGCCGAACAGGATGAGCACGACCACGCCGACCAGCAGCCAGTGGAACAACGACAAACCGCCCATGACGGCGAACCTCCCAACAGCCCGCGTC
>JAKANG010000122.1 GCA_021812505.1 Pseudomonadota bacterium | reverse complement strand
ACGGGAGGCGCAACAAATCACAAGGACGTGACGCTCGCTGTCGCGAACGAGGACCGGGAGTCAGGATTTCGACAGCCATCCCGGCAATGTTTCGCAAATCGCCGACGTCAGGGCGGCGAGTTGATCCTCGCGAATGGTAAAGGCCGGCGTCAGATAGACGATGTCGCCGAAGGGGCGGATCCAGAAGCCCTGTTCGGCGAATTTTGTCCTGAGAGCGGCGTGGACGCCCAGATTTTGGCACTGCACCACGCCGATGGCGCCCCTGACCCGCACGTCGACCACGCCAGGAATTTTTACGCAGGGCGCCAGGCCTTCGCGCAGAAGGGCCTCATTGCGGGCGACCTGTTCCAGGCGCGGCTCGGTTTCGAACAGGTCGAGCGAGGCGTTGGCCGCGGCGCAGGCGAGGGGATTGGCCATGAAGGTCGGGCCGTGCATCAGCGCTCTGGCCGGATCGTCGGAGAGAAAAGCCTCGAAGACATGGGGACGGCAAAGAGTCGCCGCGAGGGAAAGAGCGCCGCCGGTCAGGCCCTTGCCGAGACACATGATATCCGGCGTGATTCCCGCCTGTTCGCAGGCGAAAAAAGTTCCTGTCCGCCCGAAGCCGACGAAAATCTCGTCCGCGATCAGCAGCACGCCATGGCGTGAACAAGCGTCCGCCACCCGCCGCAAGGTTTCGGGCGAGAAAAATTTCATTCCGCCCGCGCCCTGGACCAGAGGCTCGATCAAGACAGCGGCGATGTTTTCTTTTTCGCGCGCCAGAAGATCGTCGAACGCCTTTTCCGAGGCGTCGTCGGTGGGCAGGTCCGCCAGAAATTGCTTCGGCAGATAGTCCCTGAACAGGCTGTGCATCGATTCGTCCGGATCGCAGACCGACATGCAGGCCATGGTGTCGCCGTGATAGCCGTGGCGGAACGACACCATTTTTGGGCGGCTCTGGCCCTTGTTGAGCCAATATTGCACGGCGATTTTCATCGCGACTTCGACCGCCACCGAGCCGCTGTCGACAAAAAAAACGTGGTTCAGGTCGCCCGGCGTCTTTTGCGCCAGTCGCGCCGCCAGTTTCAGCGCCGGCTCGTGGACGAGGCCTCCGAACATCACATGCGGCATTCTTTCAAGCTGGTCGCGCAGCGCCGCCAGGATATGGGGATGGTTGTAGCCATGGCAGGCGGTCCACCAGCTGGCGATTCCGTCGATCAATTCCCGCCCGTCGGCGAGGCGGATCAGGGAGCCTTGGGTGGAGACCGCCTGCAAAGACTGGCGCGCAGTCTTCATCTGGGTGTAAGGCAGCCAGAGATGTTCGAGCAGGTCGTTCGCGGGCATGTCCAGAAAATTCTTCATCACCTCGACCGGCACCGGAATCGGCAAGACCTATGCCACCACGGCGCTGATCCGGGCCGCGCGGTCGAAAAGCCTGACGGTCGCCGCCACTAAGCCCGTGATCTCGGGCTTCGACAAGCGGGAAATGGAAACAAGCGACACCGGCCGCCTTCTCTCGGCGCTGGGCGAGGAACCGACCGAGGAGGCGATCGCCCGCGTATCGCCCTGGCGCTACGCCGCGCCGCTCGCGCCCAGCATGGCGGCGCGCGCCGAGCGGAAAATGCTCGATTGCGAGGCGTTGTTTTCATTTACAAACAAAATGTTGCAGGAAAAAGTTGATCTTGCCCTGGTCGAGGGCGTCGGCGGCGTCATGGTCCCGCTCGCCGAGCGAAAAACCGTTCTCGACTGGATCGTGGCGAGCGGCGCGCCGGTCGTCCTGGTGGTCGGCGACTATCTGGGCGCGATCAGCCATACGCTGACGGCGGTCGAGGTTTTGCGCATGAAGGGCGTGGAAATCGCCGTCGTCGTCGTCAGCGCGGGCGATGGCGGCCTATTCGCCGGCACGATCGCCGAGCTCCGTTCATGGCTTGCGCCGGCGAAGGTCCTGGGGCTCGGGCGCGGCGAGGGCGGCGAGCGCCTTTTGGCCGAATTGATCGGGCTGTCGCGCACTTGCGCGCCCTAAACAAAATCCGGTTCCTGAAACGACGAACCGGGACGGCGGCGAAGAGCCGGCGTCCCGGTCCAGATCGGCGCGCGTCGGCGCGATTATCTCAGCGTGCTGACATAGGCCGCTACGGCCGCGATCTGCTGCTGGTTCAGATTGTGGGCGATGGGCTTCATCAGCGATGACACATCCTCGTCGCTCGCCTTCAAGCCGCGCTCTTTGTCGAAATTGGTCAGCTTGCGGACGATGTAATCGTTCAACTGGCCCGCGAGGCGCGGGATCTTGTCGTTGCCCATGGCGTCGTCGCCATGGCAGGTGGCGCAGGCTGGAACGTCGGCGCTCTTGACTCCGTTGTGGAAAATATCCTTGCCCGCGGCGGCGAGCGAGGCGGAGGCCCCACCGAGCGGCGGCGGGTTGAGCTTGTGGAAGCTGTTGGCCAGGAAATCGACCATTTCCGGGCTCAGGGCCTGAGCGACATGGTTCATAACCACATTCGTCCGGCGCGCCTGGATGAAGGCGTCCAACTGGTTCTTGATATATTCGGGCTGCTGCCCGGCAAGGCGCGGAATCGGGAATGCGCCGCGGAAACCCTGGCCATTTACGCCGTGACAGGTTTTGCAATAGGTGAGTTTCGCTTCCATCTCGCGGTGCGCCGCCGCGCTGACCGGCCGCGGGGCAGGGGCGGATTTCGCGGCCGACGGCGCCGGAGCCGCGCCCTTGTTCTGATCCTGCGCATGCGCCGCGACGCCGGCGCCAAGAATGACGGCCGCAGCCGCCACAGCGAGATATTTGCCGCCAATTGCCTGCATGATTCCCCCACCTTCCTTTGACGTCGCTCGGACGTCGCCACGCTTCCGGCGTTCCGTCCGGTCTTCGATTCCGCTAGCGCCGCCGTCCGCGCATCGGCAATGATCTAGAACAATTCGCTCCCCGCCGCCGCATTTATTTGCGCAGTTCGACATATCGCATGCAGAGCGGACGCGACCGTGACCTCGACGGCGCCATCATTGGCTACCGTCAACACATTATAAACGCAATAGCCAAGGGAACCGCAATAAACGGCCATGTGAAAAACATCGACAGAGTATATATCTTTCCTCCACCTCCGCCTTCGCGTGATTTCCTCTGCTTTCGCCGCATTTGTGATTCTAAAGTTTTTTTGAGAAAGATCGTCACTATAATTTTAAATTTTTTTTTAGAAAGAAACAATCCAAGAACCGTACCGGCTCTGTCCTCTTTTAGCTGGGGTTTCCGCCACTTATGCGACAAAAATGTCACGCGATTCGGAATTGTGGCCAAATTTCATCTATGTCAATTGCCACATGCAGGGGAACGGCTAAACATCCGTCAAGAGCTGAGTCGGCGATGGCTGGCCCAGGCTTGTTCCGCCTCGAAGCAAAGCCCGTCCATTTCGCCTGCGCGTACTGTAAAAAAGTCGGCAGGGAATGTATAAATAAAGGGGAGTAAAGCCATGAAGGCTATTCATGGGCGATACGCGTTGAGTTCCATTGCGCTCGCAGGGGCGCTCATGGCGTTGGGGTCATCCGGCTCGGCGCTGGCGGGGCCGCGCGAGTCGTCAGGCGGCGTTCAGGCCAAGATCGAATATTGCGAGACGTGTCACGGCGATCGCGGGCAGGGCTTTTACGGCTATTACGCCATTCCCCGTCTCGCCGGCCAGCAGACCGGCTATCTCGAGAATCAGCTGCGCGACTTTTCGAGCGGCATGCGCCACACGGCGATCATGAGCCCCATCGCGCGCAGCGTGAGCCCGTCGATGTATGGCGCGATCGCAGCCCATTTCCACGCCATGAATTCGGCCCCGCTCGGGGGTGGCTCAGGCGGCAATGCGGCGCTCGGCCGCGATATTTTCATGAACGGCATTCCGGAATCGAATGTGCCGGCCTGCTGGGCGTGTCATGGCGCGGACGCCCATGGCTCGCGGGACATCCCTCGCCTTGCCGGCCAGTTGCCGTCCTATCTCATCAACACTCTTTCGAACTGGTATCAGCAGCGCGGAACAAAATCGGAGCATGGCTATTCCGCGCTGATGGTTCCGACCACGCATAATCTGACGCGGGCGCAAATGGCCGCGGTCGCCGCCTATGTCAGCGGCTTGCATTAAGGCGTTTCGCTCCGGCTGGCGCCGGGTCCGTTCCGAGATTCACACACGAGAACAAAGGCCATGAAACAAACAGGCTTGACGGTCGCCTCCCTCGCGATCTCCCTTCTGGCTGCAGGTCCGCTGCATGCGCAGCAAGCGGAAGGGAATTATCTGGCGACGCTTTTCCACGCGACGCCGGCCAGCGTGCCGGACCATAACTGCGTCATCTGCGGGCCTGCCACCCCGCTTTACTCCCCGCCGCCGGACGCGTCTTATCCGCTGGCGCTGCTGCCGCTTCCCGGGGCGAACGGCCCGCCGGTGAAGAACTGTACCTTCTGCCATGGCGTGTCGGCGCAGGGGCTTGCTGTTGCGCCGCGCCTGGCGGGACAGCGCGCCGCTTATATCCAGAAGGAGCTTGGCGCTTTCCGCAATCACTCGCGGGACAACCCCTATTCCGCGCTCTACATGTGGAACGCGGTCCCCAATCTCCATCCCGAGACCGCGCGGGCTCTGGCGGATTATTTTTCCCGCGAGGCGCCGCAGGCCGCCGCCGACGGCAATCGCGCCTTGGTCGATCAGGGCCGCGTGCTATATCAGCAGGGCGAACCGCAGGCGAATATCGTCACCTGCGTGGTCTGCCACGGTCCGGACGCTCAGGGCGTCGGCGCCATTCCCCGTCTCGCTGGCCTTTCGTACAGCTATCTGAAGCGGCGGCTGGAGCAATGGAGCCAGGGTTACCATCAGACGGCCAAGCCGATGCCGCAAGTCACGCAGAGCCTCTCGGCTGAGCAGATCGACGCGCTCGCGTCCTATCTGAGCTTCCTCGACGATCGCGCGGCGAGCCGGTGACGCCTTCGCCGGGCGCGTCTTTTTGAACCAGGGTCAAGAACAATCCGCCGCCCCGTGAACGAGGCCAATGGCGGGAAGTGAGGAGGGCCTTTTTGATGGCCGGGATCAACGAATTCAATAAAGCTCTTCGGGCTGGCGCCGTGTTCGGCCTCGGTCTTGCGGGTCTCGTCGGCGCATCCGACGACGCCTCGGCCCTGCCGAGTTTCGCGCGTCAGACCGGCCAGAACTGCTCGACCTGTCACACGGCCTTTCCGCAACTGACGCCATATGGCCGCCGCTTCAAGCTCGGCGGCTATACCGCGGGCGGCGGCATCGACACCCAGTTTCCGCCCATCTCTTTCATGCTGCAATCGACATACACCAATCTCGATAGGGGCCTGAACGCGCCGGCCGGCTCCACTTCCCAATATGTGCGTCCGCAGCCTCCGGGAACCAACGGCTTTAATGACGCCAACAACTGGGTCGACCTTTCGACGCAGGCCAGCATTTTCTGGGGCGGCAAGATTTGGGGCAATCTCGGCGCCTTCGTCCAGGCGACCTATTCTTTGGATTACGGAAGCCAGTTCGCCTGGGACAACACCGACGTCCGATATGCCGAGACGAGGCATATCGGTCCGTTCGACGTGGTCTGGGGCCTCGACTTCAACAATAATCCGACGGTGCAGGACCCCTGGAACACGACGCCGGCCTGGGGCTTCCCCTTTATCGGCTCGCCCTTCGCCCCCGGCCCCGCCGCCTCGACCATGCTCGAAGGCGCGGATTGGGGCCCCGGCCAGGTTGTTGGCGCTGGCGGCTATCTCTTCATCAACGACATGCTCTATCTCGAACTGACGGGCTATGG
>JAKANG010000121.1 GCA_021812505.1 Pseudomonadota bacterium | reverse complement strand
CTGGGTCTGGGCGGCGAAACGCACCCCCTGATAGGTCAACCGATAGGTCAGCGCCGTATTGACGCGCGCCGTCGGACTGGCGCCGTATCCGGAATAAAGCGCCGAAAAGCCGAGCTGGGAAAAGGCGACCGAAGCCACCGGATCATAGGCGCCAATCGCCGACGTGGTCAGACTGTTGGTTCGGCCAAAGGTCAACGTGCCAAAGGCCGGATGGCTGATTCCGAGGAAACCCTGCGAATTGTCCCATTGTCCGGCGCGGCTCGAATCGAACGCCGTCCGCTGATTGGGTGTGGGATGGAAATTGTTGTCGGCCAGCGACTGGGGGCCATTGATCAGGCGGAATGAATAGGGATTGAAACCCGCTTCGGCGACGCCGATCAATCGCCACTCGTCGAAGATCTTCTGCGTCAGGGTGACGCCAACCACCGAGGTGCTGATGGCGTTCGGCGCCCAAAGCCATTGGCGGGCCGCGCTGTTTCGGACGATGGCGTAATTGGGCTTGTCCGCATAGGGCCCGACCGGCGCGCCCCATTGCTCATAGCCATAACCGCCGTCGATATTGCCATAAAGCGTCAGCGGACCATAGCGGAGGGGGCAATCCTCGAGCGATGAGTTCAGGTAACCCGAGAAGCTGGCGAAACAGGAAGGCTCCGACGCAATGGCCTCTGCAGCTTCGGCCGCGTGAAGACCGAAAGTCAGCGCCGAGCCAATGACGGCGGCCATAAACGTCAAAGCCGAAAAATGTCTCACCGTGCAATTGTCCGGTTCGCTTTCGGCGCACTGCTCAGGACCATGGCCGCGTCTTCGACCGTGGGGTGCGCCAAACGCTAATGGTCTTTTTTGGCATGTTTCACAGTTTTGGACAGGCGCCCGGAATCGCGGCCCCGTCGCCGACCATCAGCACAGCGTCGGCGCGCTGGTTACAGGCGAGAATTAATATTTATATTTTTCAATAAGTTATAAAAATACCACGCAGCGATCAGACACGTCTTGTCGGAAACGAACGATGGTTTCCGGCGTGTTTTTGCCGAAACTGTGGCGGTGGAACAACAGTGCGGGCCACGCGCCGGCGGCGTCTTGGCCTCGTCCGAATGGCCCGCGCGATTTCAGGTCCGGTAGAAATCGGCCATGGCGTCCCAGGCCGCCGCCTCGCTCCAGCCATAGGAGGCCGGGTCAATGACGTCCGTGTTGATCCGCGCCAGAGGCTCGGCAAAATCCGTCTGCCTCAGCAGGCGCACGCCGCAGTCGAAACCGAGGCGCGGCGCCAACTCCGCGGCGACCCTCTGGGCGAAGGCGCCCTGGGTTTCGAGATAGCCGCAGGGCCCGAAGCGCCGCCCTTCCCGTTTCTCCACGCATTCGGCGACGAAGCCCGCATAGGCGAACCCGAGCAGGTCGACATGAATATTATCGCGCAAGTATCGCGGCGTCCGCACCTCGGCGGTTTCGCCCTTGCGCCAGGTGTTGACGAGATAGGCGCCGAAACGCGGCTCCTCGAACGGGCCGAAGGGATTGGCGATGACGAATTTGCCGAGCGGCAGGTTCAGGATCGCGCACCAATAGCGCATCATCTGCCAGGTGAGGCCCTTCGAGAGCCCATAAGGCGAGAAGGCGCGCATCGGCGCATTGCCCGCGCCTTCGTCCTGTTCGAACACGCTGCCGGTGGCGACCACCGCCTTGAGGCCGTTCTTCGCCATGCTTTCCAGAACGGCTCGCAGGTTGTGCGTATTCGCCGCCACCGCGCCGACGACGTCGAAATCCATGCTGCGATAATCGGCGACATTGGCCGCGTGATGGCAGAGGCCGTCGAAGGCGGTTGTGGCGACGAGATCCATGAATGTCTCGTCGCCGAAGGAGCAGCCGGGCACGATTTCCGCGAAGCGCCGCAGGCGCTCGACGCGGCGCCCGCGCACGCCGGAATAGGTCTCGGGCGCCGCGCGCAGGGGCGCGATGACCTTGGCGCCGCGCGCGGCGAGCTTTTCGGCGAACCAGACGCCGGAAAAGGAGCTCGCCCCGGTAAGCAGGATTTTCATTTCAGGCCCCGCAGGCGCTCGGGCTGATGGAAGGCGGGATCGAAATCAGGCCAGTTGGCGTCCTTGGGCGAAATCTCGACGGGCTGGATCGGCCATTCGACGCCGAATTTCGGATCGCTCCAGCGCACGCCCCGCTCGGCCTCGGGCGCATAGAAGCTTGAAACCAGGTAAAGGGCCTCGGTGTCGGGCTCGAGCGTCAGGATGGCGTGGGCGAAGCCGCGCGGCACATACATCATCAGGCGGTTGTCGGCAGTCAGCGTCTCGCCGAACCATTGGCCGAAGGTCGGCGAATCCGGCCGCAGATCGACGATCGCGTCCCACAGCGCGCCGCGCACGCAGCGCACGACCTTGACCTCCGCCGACTCGCCGAGCTGGTAATGCATGCCGCGCAGGGTGCCCTTCGCGCCGGACAGGGAATTGTTGACATTGACGAAGCGGGTTTCCAGCCCCGCCGCGCCGAATTCCTTCTCGCAGAACATGCGGGCGAAAAAGCCGCGATCGTCGCCGCGTTTTTCAAGTTCGATGACCCGCGCGTCCTTCAGGGGCGTCTCGTGGAAGATCATTTCATTGCGTCTCCAGGAAATTCCAATTCCCTCTCGAGGAAATTCCATGTCCAGCGCAGATCAGACGTCAGCCGCCCCGCCTTCATGTGGCCTTCCAGCATCTTCAGGCGCATATAAGGCGAGTTGCGGAATTCAGCGTCGGCGAAGCCCATGCCCTCCAGGCCCTCGCGCAGCAGGGCGATGGAATGGTCGAGCGTGATGCGCGGCTGGTGATTGGGCGCCAGCGAGCGGAACAGCGAGAAATCGACCTTGTAGGAACGGGTGTCGGGCTGCGCCTGGGTATTGATGCTGACGTCGGTTCCCGGCACGGCGGCGGCGACCGCTTGTGCGAGGTCCTTGACCTGATAGTTCCATTGGTCCGAGCCGATATTGACGGCGAGCAGCGGCCCGCCATTGGCGCTGTCGCGAGTCAGCGCCCATTCGATGGCGCGCGACATGTCTCGCACGTCGATCAGCGGCCGCCAGGGCGTGCCGTCGGACAGGACGGTGATCTTGCGCGCGGCGATGGCCGAGGCGACGAAATCGTTCAGCACGAGATCGAGGCGCAGGCGGGGCGACATGCCGCAGGCGGTGGCGAAGCGCAGCGACGTCGTCGTCATGCCCTTCAGATCCATCTCGACCAGGGCGTTCTCCGTGTCGATCTTGGAGCGCGCATAGGCCGTCTGTGGATTGAGCGGATCGCCCTCGCGGCGCGCGGCGCCCGGCGCGAAGCCATAGACGCTGCAACTCGACGCGAAGACGAAATGCCTGACGCCGGCGTCGGCTGCGAGTCGCGCCGTGCGCACGGCGCTGCCGCGATTGACCTGATCGGTCACCTCCGCGAAGCTGGCGCCCATGGGATCATTGGAAATCGCCGCGAGCTGGACGACGCCGTCGACGCCGTCGAGCAGCGAGGCCGGCAGGTCGCGCACGTCGCCGCAGATCTGCTCGTCATAGACGCGCTCGGGCCAGACTTGGGCGTTGGTCGTCGAAAGGGCGAAATAGCCGGTATCGTAGCCAATCAGATGCGCGTCAGGCCAGACCTGGCGCATATGAGCTGCGAGGACAGGACCGATATAGCCCTGGTTTCCGGTAATCAGGATTTTCATGTTTTCACCAGGTCATGAGGAAGGGCGGGAGCGGAAAGCCGGCCGCGGGACGCGTTACCAGATCTTCCAGGGCGCCTTGCCGGCCGCCCAGAGCTCTTCGAGGTGCCGACGGTCGCGCAAAGTGTCCATCGGCTGCCAGAAACCATGATGGAAATGGACGCCAAGCTGGCCTTCGGCGGCGAGACGCTCCAAAGGCTCGCGCTCCCACACAGTCAGGTCGCCATCGATATAATCGCCGACCTTGGGCGAGCAAACGAAGAAGCCGCCGTTGATCCAGCCGCCGTCGCCTACCGGCTTTTCCTGGAAGCCGGTGACCCGGTCGCCCTCGAAGCGCAGGGCGCCGAAACGTCCGGGCGGCTGGGTCGCGGTGACGGTCGCCAGCCGACCGCTGCGGCGATGGAGGTCGAGCACGGCGGTGACGTCCACGTCGCCGACGCCTTCGCCATAGGTCAGGCAGAAAGCCTCGTCGTCCTTCACATAAGGCAGGATGCGCTTGATGCGGCCGCCGATCTGCGTCTCTTCGCCCGTCTCGACCAAGGTCACCGACCAGGGCTCCGCCGCCGCGCGGTGGAGGACCATCTCATTGGTGGCCAGATGGAAGGTTACGTCGGACGAATGGAGGAAATAGTTACGAAACCACTCTTTGATTACGTAACCTTTATAGCCGAGGCAGACGATGAATTCATTCACGCCGTGGGCCGCGTAAATCTTCATGATGTTCCAGAGGATGGGACGGCCGCCGATTTCCACCATCGGCTTCGGCTTGACCTCTGTTTCCTCGGAGAGGCGCGTTCCCAGCCCGCCGGCCAGCAGCACGGCCTTCATGGCTCGGCGCCTGCGGAGACGAACTCGACCGGGGCGGCGGGCGCTTCGTCCGCCGCACGAATGATTGCGATCAAATCCATGATGTCTTTCATTTTTTTGTTGAGATCAAAAGCTGAAATCCAAGACTCGGACATCGCCCTGAAGGACTCCGAACGGAGCTTTTCGACGCCACAGGCGCGGATGATGCGCGCGGCGTCCGCGACATTGGGCAAGCCGTGGCACAGAATGCCGCTGCGGCCAAGCCGATCCGCGACCGCGGTCGTGTTCGAGAAACACAGCAGCGGAACCCCCAGAAGCATCGCCTCGGCGAGGACCAGAGGATTGGGATCTTCGCGCGAAGACAGGAAGAATAGATCCATCAAACCGATGTGCGCATGGGGATTTTCGACCGTCCCCGCGACATAGAAATTGGTCAGCTTTTTCCCCACGAACGCGTCGTAGGCGTCGTTCTCGATCGTGTCTTCGGGCGACCAGCCGCCGACCCAGAGGAAATCGCATTCCGGAACCGCCTCGGCGGTCGCGAGAAATATATCGGCGCCTTTCCGCCGCGAAGCGTGGCCGCACATGCCTATGACGGAGCGGTCGCCTTTCGTGAAAGCTCCACCCGACGCGTTCAGGGCGGGGGTCGGCTCCTCCAGCGACAGGTTTCTCACGGCTTCGATGTCGATGGCGATGCCGAAGTTGACCGTCTGCGCCGGAATCATGCCGTAGATGTCGAGCACGTCGCGAAACAGGTCGTCGGCCGCGAGCACGGCGCCGTCCGCCACGGCCATGACCTCGATCTTGGTGAGGACGTGGCGCATCAGGTGGACGATCTCGTCCGCCTTTTCATGAACGTGGATGATCGCCCGACGCCCGGAGGCCTTGGCGGCCAGAACGAAAACCGAGGCCGCCAGAGAATTGACATAGACCAGGTCGCCCGGCCGCTTTTCCAGCAGCGCCAGCGCCGCCATCAGCCGGTCCTCGAATGGAACGTGGAAATCGAACGCCGCGCCGTCGAGCACGGTCAGTCGGTCATCGCCCAGAAGGCCGACGAGCCATGGGGTCAGCGGGCCGTCCTTGAGAACAACGACATGAACAGCTTCGGATTTCGCCAGTTCCCTGGCGATCAGGGCGCCAACCCGCGGCGCGCCGGTCCTCGTGGCTTCATGGAGGATCAGGGTGATCGACATGGCGGCCTACCGGTAGAGGACTTTGTAACCCATGTGGCGAACGAGCGCCGGCATCGCTCGTTCGACGCCATGAGCGATCTGTCCGTCGATGTGGA
>JAKANG010000120.1 GCA_021812505.1 Pseudomonadota bacterium | reverse complement strand
CGCTCACCCCGCATTGCCAGACCGGTAAAGCCTGCCCCGCGCCGATTGTCCAGTCCAAGACGCGAGTCGCGCGGACAATTCCCCGCGCATCGCGGCGGCCAGGATGATCCGCGCTTCCGGGAATGGGTTGAAGCGTTCGGAAAACGCGCTAAACAGGGTCCATGCTCTTTTCCTGGCTGATCGCCCCCTTCCTCGACTATGAATTCATGCGGCGCGCGCTCGTGGGCGCGCTGGCGCTGGCGCTGGCGGGGGCGCCGCTCGGCGTTTTTCTCATCCTGCGGCGCATGTCGCTCTCGGGCGACGCGATGGCCCACGCCATCCTGCCCGGCGCGGCGGTCGGCTATCTCATCGCCGGACTGTCCCTGCCCGCCATGACCATCGGCGGCGTGGTCGCAGGCTTCGCCGTCGCCATCGGGTCGGGCGCGATCGCCCGCGCCACCGCCCTGCGCGAGGACGCCTCGCTCGCCGCCTTCTATCTGCTGTCGCTGGCGCTCGGCGTCACCATCGTCTCGGTGCGCGGCTCGAATGTCGATCTGCTCCATGTGCTGTTCGGCAGCGTGCTCGCGCTCGACAACGCCACCATGATCCTGCTCGCGAGCATTTCCAGCCTGACGCTCGTCGGCCTCGCCCTGATCTATCGCCCCCTGGTGATGGACACGCTCGACCCGGGCTTCCTTTCGTCAGTAAGCCGCGCGGGCGCCTGGACCCACGCCGCCTTCCTCGCCCTGATCGCGTTGAACCTCGTCGCCGGTTTTCAGGCGCTCGGCAGCCTGCTCGCCGTTGGCGCCATGATGCTGCCGGCGATCAGCGCCCGTCTATGGACGCAGGACATCACCGGCATGATCGTGATCGCCGCGCTGATCGGCGTCGCCGGGGCCTATGGCGGATTGCTCGGGTCCTTTTACTTGGGCCTGCCCTCCGGTCCGCTGATCATTCTGGCCTGCGGGATCTTCTATCTCGTCTCGCTTGTCGCTGGGCCCGCTGGCGGCCTGCTGCGCACGCTCACGCCCCGTTCGCATCTGGAAGGCTAGCGCAAGTCGCGCAGAGGCCCTGAATCTCGATCGCGACCCGCTCGGCGACAAAGCCGCTGCGCGCCGCCGCGCCCCCCAGCAGGCGCTCGATCTCCTCGTCGCCGAATTCCAGCGTCCTGCCGCAGGTCCGGCAGATCATGAAACCGGCGCGATGGCGATGGCCGCAGACATGGCCCCCGTCGCGGCAGACGACATAGGCGTTCCGGGTCTCAAGGCGGTGGGCCAACCCCTCGTCGATCAGCTTTTGCAAGGCGCGATAGACAGTCGGCGGCGCGACGCGCCCATGGTCGCGCAGGCCATCGATCACATCATAGGCCGACAGCGGCTTGTCCGCCCGCGCAAGAAGGTCGCGGATGCGGCTCTGCATTGCATTCAGTTGCGCCGACGCCTTTTGCGCGGACATGTCGACCCCTTGACGGATGTTATAATATATCGGTAGCCTTCCGGCCATGGTTCGAACATAGGACGGCGCCATGCGCGTGCAAAGACTCCGCCTGCAAAGCCTGCTGCTCGCCCTGACCCTGCTTCTGGGCAGGGCGCCGCTCGCCGCCCAGGCGGAGGAGGCAAGGCTGCCGGTCGTCGCGAGTTTTTCCATCCTCGCCGATTTCGTGCGGCAGATTGGCGGCGACAAGGTCGAGGTCGAGGCGCTAGTCGGCCCAAATGGCGACGTCCATGTCTACGAACCGAGCCCCGCCGACGCCAGAAGCCTGGCCAAGGCGAAGCTCATCGTCGTCAATGGCCTGGCGCTCGAAGGCTGGATGTCGCGGCTGATCGAAGCCTCTGGCGCCAAGGCGCCCGTGATCGTCGCGACCAAGGGCGTCACGCCACGCCAGGGCGAGGAGGACGGCAAGATCGGCGTCGATCCCCATGCCTGGCAGAACGTCGCCAATGCGAAAATCTATGTCGCCAACATTCTGGACGGCCTCGTCGCGGCCGATCCCGCCGACGCCGACTATTTCCAGGCCCGCGCCAAGGCCTATGACCTCACGCTCGACGAGACGGAAAAGAATGTGCGCGCCACGATCGCGGCGATCCCGCCGGAGCGCCGCATGATCATCACCACCCACGACGCCTTCGGCTATTTCGGCGCGGCTTACGGCTTCACCTTCATCGCGCCGGAGGGACTCTCGACCGAATCCGAGCCCTCGGCCCGGGACGTCGCGCGGCTGATCGCCCAGATCAGGCGCGACCACGCTCCCGCCGTATTCTTAGAAAACATTTCAGATCCCCGCCTGATGAGCCGGATCGCCAAGGAATCCGGGGCGAAAACCGGCGGCGCGCTTTTTTCGGACTCGCTTTCGCCGCCAAATGGCCCCGCCGCCACTTACATTGCGATGATGAACCACAATATAGTCGAGTTGAAAAAGGCGCTCGCGCCCAACAGTTGACCGGAGTTCGCATGTCCGCCGAAAAAATACCCGTCACCGTGCTCACTGGCTATCTCGGGGCGGGCAAGACCACGCTGCTCAACCGCATCCTCACTGAGGACCATGGCAAGAAATTCGCCGTCATCGTCAATGAATTCGGCGAGATCGGCATCGACAACGACCTCGTCGTGGACGCCGACGAGGAAGTCTTCGAGATGAACAACGGCTGCATCTGCTGCACCGTGCGCGGCGACCTCATCCGCATCATCGAGGGCCTGATGCGCCGAAAGGGCAAGTTCGACGCGATCCTGGTCGAAACCACCGGCCTCGCCGATCCGGCGCCCGTGGCGCAGACCTTTTTCGTCGACGCCGACGTCCAGAACGAGGCCCGGCTCGACGCCATCGTCACGGTCGCCGACGCCAAATTCCTGGCCGCGCGGCTGAAGGACGCCCCGGAAGCCAAGAACCAGATCGCCTTCGCCGACGTCGTGCTGGTCAACAAGACCGATCTGGTGAGCGAGGCCGAACTCGAAGAGGTCGAGGCGCGCATCCGCGGCCTCAACCCCTACGCCAAAATGCACCGCACGAAGAATTGCGACATCCCGCTCGACGCCGTGCTCGACCGCAAGGCCTTCGACCTCGACCGGATTCTGGAGCTGGAGCCGGATTTCCTGACTGTCGAGGACCACGATCACGATCATGCTCACGGTCATCATCATGAACACGACCACGACCATGGCCATGATCATGAATGCGGCCCCGACTGCGGCCACGACCACCATGACCACGACCGTCATCACGAACACGAGGAGCATCACGCGCCCAAGGTGATCCATGACGAGCAGGTCCGCTCGGTGGCGTTCGCAATCGACGGCCCGGTCGATCCCGACCTCTTCATGCCCTGGATTCAGGAAGTGGTGCAGCGCGACGGCCCGGACATCCTGCGCTCCAAGGGCATCCTCGCCTTCCCCGACGAGCCGAAGCGCTATGTCTTCCAGGGCGTCCACATGATCCTCGACGGCGACCTCCAACGCGACTGGAAGGCCGAGGAGAAACGCTCCAGCCGCATCGTCTTCATCGGCCGCAAGCTGAAAGAGGATGAATTACGCGCCGGCTTCATGGCCTGCGCGGCCTATCAGGCGGCGTGACGAAAGCCGTCATGGCGAGCGAGCGGACCCGGCCTTTGGCCGGTCCGCCGACAGGTTCCGCGAAGCAATCCATCCGCCTGCCCGGAGAGGTTGCGAGGAGTGCTTAGCTGCGCTCGCGATGACGGACAAAACGCCCTATTCGTCGGGCGCGTCGAGGATCGGGTCGCGCTGGCTGGCGTCGAAGCCGAACATGTCCCAGCTTTTCTGCATATGCGGCGGCAGGGGCGCGGTGACGTCGAGCACGCCGCCTTTCGGGTGCGGCAGGATGAGCCGGCGCGCCAGCAGATGCAGCTTGTTCTCGACGCCGTCCGGAATATTGCGGTTGGCGTCGGCGCGGCGGCGGCGATCCTCCTCGCCATGGCCGTATTTCGGATCGCCGACGATCGGGCAGCCGATCGCCTCGGCATGGGCGCGCAATTGATGGGTGCGGCCGGTCAGCGGCTTCATCGACAGCCAGGCGAGACGCGGCGCCAGCTTGTCCACCACGGCGTAATAGGTCACCGAATGCTGGGCGTCCTCGTCGCCATGTTTGGCGACGCGCATTTTCTCGATGTCGCGCCGCGCCTCCATGCCGTGGCGCCCGCGCGGCGGGCGGTTATCGCCCATCCCCTCGCCCTTGGCGAGATAGAGCGAAATGCGGCCCTGCGCCGGGCGCGGCACGCCTTCCACCAGCGCCCAGTAAATTTTCTTCGCCGCGCGCGAGCGAAAAATTTCGCCGAGATCGGCGGCCATTTTCCGGGTCTTGGCGACCAGCAGCACGCCGGACGTGTCGCGGTCGAGGCGATGGACCAGAACCGGGCGCTCGCCGCGCGCATTGGCCAGGGATTGCAGCATGCCGTCGAGATGGATTTTGGTTCCCGAACCTCCCTGAACCGCGAGGCCGAACGGCTTGTTGAGCACCATCAGGTCGCGGTCGTCGAGCAGGACCATGTCGCGTATCGCGCGGGCGTCCGCCTCGGCCTGCTCCGGGCGCTTCACCGCCGGCGCCTTGGGCGCCTCGACATTGAGCGGCGGCACGCGAACCTTTTGGCCCGCCGCGACTCGCGCGGAAGTCTCGACGCGCTTGCCGTCGAGACGCACCTCGCCCTTGCGGCAGATTTTCGCCAAATGCGAGAGCGCGAGGGTCGGGATTCGGCGCTTGAACCAGCGGTCCAGGCGCATCCCGTCCTCGTCCTCGGTCACGAGCAGATTTTGCACGCCGAGCGACTGGGCGTCATTTTCCGGCCCTTTTTTGGGAGTGGGAGGCTTGGGGGCTAAAGGCTTGGCCGGCGATCCGGCGCGCGGACTTTTCACGACAGCGCCCGCGCGATGAACAGGCCGCTGAACACGCCGGCCATCGCCAGAGCGACCGTACCGCCGACATAAGCAGCCGCCATCAAAAGCTCGCCGCGCTCGAACAGCAACGCCGAATCGAGCGAATAAGCGGAGAAGGTGGTGTAGCCGCCCAAAACGCCGGTCAGCAGGAACAGGCGGGCGTGCTGCGTCCAGTTGGCGCCCGTGCGGAAGGCGAGAAAGCCGGCGAGCAGGCCCATGACCAGCGAACCGGAAATATTGATCAGAAACGTCCCCCAGGGAAAATTTGTGCCCAACAGCCGCGCCGCGAGAAGATTCACGGTGTGCCGCAATGTGCCGCCGAGCCCGGCGCCGAGAAAGACGAGAAGATAGGCCTGCATGGCCCCTCTATAGCCAAGGCGCGGCCCGGCGTCATCCACCGAATGGACGCGGCAACTGAAATCTGCACTCTCAGGCGCCCCCCCGCTCCCGCCGCAATTTCTCCCAATATTCCAGCCTCTTGCGTATTTCGCGCTCGAAGCCGCGTTCGACGGGTTCGTAGAGCTTTTGCCGGCCTAACGCCTCAGGCCAATAGTTCTGGCCGGAAAAGGCGTCGGGGGCGTCGTGGTCATAGAAATAGCCGGCGCCATAGCCTTCGGATTTCATCAGCTTTGTCGGGGCGTTGAGTATGGTCTTCGGCGGCATGAGCGAGCCGTGTTCGCGGGCGAGCTTTTGCGCCGCCTTGTAGGCGAGATAATTGGCGTTGGATTTGGGCGCGGTCGCGCAATAGACCACGGCGTGAGCGATCGCCAGTTCGCCCTCGGGGCTGCCTAAAAAATCATAGGCGTCCTTGGCGGCGTTGGCGATCGCCAACGCCTGCGGGTCGGCGAGGCCGATGTCCTCGACCGCCATGCGCACCACCCGCCGGGCGATGAACAACGGGTCCTCGCCGGCGTC